>JANJUT010000025.1 GCA_024710445.1 Thiobacillus sp. | reverse complement strand
CTTTGCTCGACGTGGATGAGAGTGTCTTGCATCTTCGCGAGCGGGACGATAATGGAGCGGATGATGGAGACACCCGCGAGGATCAGCAACAGGATGGAAACCAGCGCCGTGCCGGCCATGAGCGTCTGGGCGCGGCCGGCTTCGGCGTTACCTTGTTTCACGGCATCGTCGCCGATGGACTCGTTGAGGTCGACGATCTTGTTTAGCGTGGTTTCGGCAGCGACGAAGAGTGGGGCGGCTTCGTCGAGTTCCTTGAACAGCCGGGCGAACAGTGCCTTCTGTCCATCCTCCGAGGTATTCCTGCCCAAATCGCCGATGGTGTTGGCGATTCGGGCGTCAAGCGCTTTCCATGCGTCCCATTCCTTGAGGAACTGCTTCCAGAGGATGGCTTCATCGGGCGTCTGCGGCAGCGGTTCGTAGAGCTTCCAGCCGGCATCGATATTCTTCCAGGCCATATCGCGCGCCTTGAGCACCCGGTCGAAGTTCGCTTGGGCCTTGTAGTCGTTTTCCCAGGTCAGCGCCCAGCGATTGGCGGCGCGCACGGCCGTCTGGCCTTCGCTCATGGTCAGCAGACCCTGGACGGAAGGCAGGCGTACGTCGCCGATTTCATGGATCGATGCGGTCGTGCCGCGGATGCCGAGCCAGCCGGCCAGTCCCGTGCCCAGCAGGGCGGCAAGGGCGATGGCGATCAGCAGGGTTAGTTTTGTTTTCACGGACATGGATGTGAACATGATGGTTTACCCTCTTTGTAATGGGAATGCAGCAGCTTGAAAGTTAAAAGTCGATGCAGCCTCTGGGCCGCTTCATGCATGACGGCGTCCCTGCTGGTCGAACAGCTTGTGACAGCAGGCTTTGCGTTTTACCCGAGCGGTTTTCAGTCATGGTCATGCACTACTGCCACCGCCTCGCCTGTCAGCGTGTGCAAAGCATCCCCGTCGAGTTCGAGCAGCGCCAGACAGGCGGGACCGAGCTTGGGCCACTCCCGCGTGTGATTGTGATCGCGCACCGTATTTTGCTGGATCAGGTATTCGGCCAACTGGGCGATGGCGATCAGGCGCCGGGTCGCCGGCTCGACGCCCGGCGGCGGGTTCGCCTGCAGGACGGCCAGGTCGTGGTGATGGCGGATGGCCTGGTGAATTTCCTCCGGCAGCAGCCAGTTTTCCGCCAGTTCGGCGCCGACGATGGCGTGATTGATCGACAGGGCCACGTCTTCCACATCGGTGAATGAAAGGGATTCTTCCTCGTTGGCCTGCTGCAATATCCCGCGGTATTCGGGAAACGGCATCATCAGCACCGGGATGCCGCAGTCGCGGAAAAGCGCGAAGGTGTAGGCATCTTCCGGCCGCACGCCGTGCCGTCCGGACAGCCGCTGGACAAGCCAGTCGGCAACGCGTGCCGTGCATGCCGAGGCATCCCAGAAGCGTTCGAAGCTGGGCGCCCGCTTGAAAACCGCCCGCAGGGACAAACCGGCAATAGTGCGCACGGCGACCTTGAGGCCGAGCACCAGCAAGGCTTCCTGCACGGAGCGTACTTTCTTGCTGAAACCGTAATAAGGCGAGTTGGCCACCTTGATCAGGCTGGCGGCGAGCGCGACATCCGAGCCGATCAATGCGGCGAGATGGGCGAAGTCCGGCTCGCTGTTGGCGATTTCGCGGTTGATCTGCTCGAGGATTGCCGGACGCGGCGGAATGCCGATATTGCGAACCTCGATGCCCATCCTGGATTCGACATCGGCGGGAGCGATCGTCGCCGCGGGTGCGGGGCTTTCAACCATGTTGCGGCTCTTGATGGCGGTCGCGAATGGCGACAATCTCCGGCAGGTTGTCGATAAAGCACGCCACCGCCGCCGGGTCAAAATGGCTGCCGGCGTTGTCGCGCATGAAGTCGGTGGCGGCCTCCACCGTCCATGCCTGCTTGTAGGGGCGCGCCGAGGTCAGCGCATCGAACACGTCGGCCACCGCCACGATGCGGCCGGACTGCGGGATCGCCTCGCCCGCCAGCCCGTTGGGATAGCCGCTGCCATCCCATTTTTCGTGGTGGCTCAGTGCGATCTCGCGCGCCAGGCGCAGCAGCGGAGAGTCATCGCCATCGAGCAGTTCGGCGCCGATGGCGGCGTGGGTCTTCATGATCTCCCATTCGGCCGGCTCGAACTTGCCCGGTTTGAGCAGGATATGGTCGGGAATGCCGATCTTGCCTATGTCGTGCATCGGGCTGGCATTCAGCATCAACTCGGTTTCGGCAGCGCTCCAGCCCAGCTTGTGCGCCAGCAGCGCCGAGATCTGGCTCATGCGGATGATGTGATAGCCGGTCTCGTTGTCGCGATACTCCGCCGCGCGGCCGAGGCGCTGCACGACTTGCAGGCGGGTCCGATTGAGTTCCTCGGTACGAATCTGCACCATTTCTTCGAGCACATCCTTCTGCTGATGCAGCAGACGGTGGCCCAGTTGCGCATCGAGCAGATTGCGCACGCGCATCAGCAGTTCGGCGCGGTCGAAGGGCTTGCCGAGAAAATCGCGCGCACCGAGGGACAGTGCTTTCAGCAGATAGTCACGGCCGTGCTGGGCAGTGAGGATGACGATGGGCGGCAGGCAGGGGTCATTGAGCGCCTTGAGCTGCTCCATCACCTGATAGCCGTCGAGATGCGGCATGTTGATGTCGAGCAGGATCAGGTCCGGGCGGGCCGCCTGATAGCTGTTCAGCACTTCGCGCGGGTCCTGGATCAGGATGCGTTGTTCGTAACCTTGACTGGCCAGCATCTTGTCGAGCAGCTTGAGGTTGGCCGGTTCGTCATCGACGATGAGGATGCGGGCGTGGTCGAACAGTTCGTCGGCCGTCACTTGGAAGCTCCTGAAAATTCCGGATGGTGTCGCTCCCAAAGTTCAGCCAGTTTGGGGGCTTCATCCAGTTCGTGGCGGTCGATATGGGGTGTCGTGTTCATAGGCGCTTTCCAGCAGACAGTTCATCGAGAATCTGGTTGAGTCTGGCGATGTCGATGGGTTTCGTCAGGTAGTCGGCAAAGCCGGCCGACTTGCCACGCTCGATGTCGCGTTTCATGGCATTGGCGGTGACGGCGATGACCGGGATAGTGGTGGTTTCCGGCCAGGCTTTCAGTTGAGCGATGGCGGCGTAGCCGTCCATGCCCGGCAGGTTGATGTCGAGCAGGATCAGGTCGGGGCGCTCGCGGCGGGCGATCTCCAACCCCAGTTCAGCGTTCATGGCATCGAGCAGGGTGAACTCGGGCCGCAGGCCGATGATCTTCTTGATCAGCTTGAGGTTGGCCGGATTGTCTTCGATGTAGAGCACGCAATGCTGCGATGCTTTGGCGACATCCGTCGCTATCGCCGTCCCGCCAACGCCGACTTTTGGCGGTGCAGCTTCAGGCAGGCTTGGCAAGGTAGCTGCAGGCAAGACAAACCAGAAGGTGCTGCCAACACCTTCTTCGCTGTCCACCCCAATTTCACCGCCCATCGCTTCAACCAAGCGCTTTACCAGCGCCAGCCCAATCCCGGTGCCCTCGATGCCATCGTAGGAGGATTCCAGCCGCTCGAAGGGCTTGAACAGGCGTGCGCGCTTCTCCGGCGCGATGCCGCGCCCGGTGTCGCGCACTTCAACGCGCATCTGCTCGCTGGTTGCCACGGCAGCAACATGAATCTGCCCGCCGTCGCGGTTGTACTTGATGGCATTCGACAGCAGGTTGAGCAGCACCTGCTTGACGCGGGTGTAGTCGCCCTGGAGCGCCACGGCTTCATCTATCGGCGCGGCGACCGTGATGCCCCGTGCCGCCGCCAGCGGTTGCACTTGCGCCACGCAGTCCTTGATGAGCGGCGTCAGTGGCAGCGGTTCAAGGCTCAGTTCGATGCGGCCGCTTTCGATGCGTGCCAGGTCGAGCACTTCATTCACCTGCACCAGCAGATGCTGGCCGGCCTTGAGGATTTCTTGCACGTTGTCAGCCTGTTGTTCGCTCAGCGACGACTTGCCCGGCAGGGCCAGCATCTGGGCAAAGCCGATGATGGCGTTGAGCGGCGTGCGCAACTCGTGGCTCATGCGCGAAAGGAATTCGCTCTTGGCGGCGTTGGCGGCTTCGGCCTCATCGCGGGCCGCCTGCGTCGCCCGCAGGGCCATGCGACGACGCATGGCCAGCCCGATTTGAACAGCGATGTTACGCAGCATGGCCGCCTCCTCGTCGAGGAAAGGCTGTGCGCCGTCGGCTACCCCGTGCGTCCGGAGGTAGTACACCTCGATCACATGCCCGTTATCGCCAACCTCCACCGAAATGTCTTCAGCCTGGCGCCATGCCGTCACCTCGAACCCTGGCGTGACATAGCTGTGCCCGGCATAGCGGATACGCGCGCAGGTATCGTCAGGCACCGTGTAGCCTGCCGGCAATGCCTCGACCACGGCCTGTAGCATCTCTTCGTCGTCGCGCACATCGTCCTGCATTAACCGAATGACCGCGTTGAGGCACTCGGTCTCCTTCACACGCTCGTTCTTTTCCCAGAGCAGACGCTGCAGTGTCCGCTCGGCTGCCTTGCGCTGGCTTATGTCATGGACGAAGGCAAAGAACTGCCGCTGCGCACCGACCGTTGCGAGAGTGACATTGACCTCGACGTCGATAAGGCTGCCGTCCTTGCGACGATGGCGGGTATCGAAACGGTCGTGCCCCTGTTCGATCACGCGGCCGATATGGCGCGTGACTTCTTCGAGATTTTCAATCGCTTCGATTTTCGGAACATGCAGATTGAGCAATTCGTCGCGCGCGTAGCCAAGCATGGCGCAATAGATATCGTTGCAATCCAGCAGGCGGCCTTGCAGGTCGGCGATGAAAAAACCGTCCATGGCCGCATTGACGATCAGCGTGTTGCGCCGGTTCTGCTCCCCCAGCGCGGTAGTGCGTTCCGCCACGCGTTGCTCCAGTTCGTCATGGGATTGCGTCAGTTCGGCTTCACGACGGTTGAGTACATCGAGCATGGTGTTGAACTGCCGCGCCAGGCGCGCCGCTTCGTCGTCACCCGTCACCTCGGCGCGCAGGGCCATTTGCCCGCTTTGCTGGACATGGGCGACCTGTTCAATCGCCGTCAGGCGGCGCGTCAGGCGCTGCGCGGCATGGGTAGCGAGCAGGGCGCCAATGACGAGTGTGACGAGGATGAACAGCAGGCCAGTGCGTTGAATGCGGGCGATCTTCGCTGTCGTATTGGCCTGATCCAGTCCGATGCGCGTCCAGCCAAGGTGGCTGCCACCGAGCATGATCGGCGCGACGACATCGACCAGTTGCTCATCCTGGCGCAGCACACCAGCCTCGGCGACCGCCGGCAGGTCGCTCAGGTATTGTCCAACGCGGCTGGTGTCGTTGTGGGCCAGCACCTGGCCTTGCCGGTCGGTCACCAGGGCATGTCGCAACGCGCCATAACGGGCAAAACTGCCGATGATATTGTTCAGGCCACCAATGTCGCGCGAACTGACCCAGACCGCCGACGAAGCGGCAAGGTTGGCGGCAAAGACTTCAGCTTCCTCGATCTGCTCGTGGCGGGCTTCGCTGGCCTGATGGGCGGCAACCCACAGGACAAAGGGGATCAGCATGCCGGCAATGGTCAGCAGCATGCCCGTCACCAGTTGCCGGCGCAGGCTGCCGAACAACCAGCGCCAGATGTACGCGAAACAGCCCAGTCTGCCGAGCATCAGCGCTGCTCCACCGGCCGCACGTCCTTTTCGAAACGGGCGATGTAGTCACGCACGCGGTCATAGCTGACATCGTTGGCCTCATGGAAGCGCGCGGTTTCCATGCCGGTCAGGATGGCCTGTCCCTGCGGCGTCTGTGCCAGAGCGAGCAGGGCCTGGCGAACGGTCGCGCGCACGGCTTGCGGCACATCGTCGCGCACCATCACCGAATTGTTCATCAGCGGCGGGGTTTCCCAGATCAGCTTGAGTTGCGCAGCCTCGGCCGGATGGTCGCGCTGAAACAGGCGCCACGGCGGCGGCCAGGTCGCGGCGGCGGCCGACTTGCCGATATAGGCATTCATGATCGAGGATTCCTGCGAGCCGACGTAGACATTCTCGATATCGCGATTGACATCGACGCCCTGCGCGTGCAGGTAGTACTGGGGCATGATGGCGGCCGCCAGCGCGGTCGGCGAGGGATAGCTGACCGTTTTGCCCTTGAGGTCGGCCGGGCGCTTGATGCCGCTGTCCTTGCGCACGATGAACACCCCCTTGAAGTCTTCGGCGTTCCCCGCCATGGCGATGACCTGATAGCCGACCTTCTGCGCCTGCAGTGTTTGCCAGGGATTGGGCAGCAGGAAGGCCGGGGCGCGGGCGCAGAATTTTTCTTCATAGGCCTGGTAGTCGCGCGAGGCTTCCAGTTCCAGGTGTGCGCCCTGCAATTGCTGATTGAGGTGATCGATCAGGGGCTGGTAGACCTGGATGAGCTTCACCGGATTGTGCAAGGGATGCACGGCGAAGCGATAGACCGGCTGCGCGGCCCCGGTCGGTGCATCGCTGTATTGCAGTGGTTTGTCTTCCGTTTGCCGGCCGCAGCCGGCGAGGATCAGGGAGAAAAGCATCAGTATGGGCAAACCCATCATGGCTGCTCCGGCGGCGGGCTGGTATCCAGCAGGGCATCGGCCACCTGGAGGAAGTGGCCGATATCCAGCGGTTTGGTCAGGTAGTCGGTAAAGCCGGCCGCCTTGCCCCGCTCGATATCGCGCGGCATGGCGTTGGCGGTAATGGCCACCACGGGAATGTGGCGCAGTTCGGCACTCGCCTGGAATACCTTGAGGACCTGATAGCCGTCCATGCCCGGCATGTTGATGTCGAGCAGGATCAGGTCGGGGCGATGCGCCAGCGCCAGCTCAATGCCGAGTTCCGGCGTGTGGGCGCTGATCAGGCGGACGTGCTCGCGCATGCCCATCACCTGGGCAATCAGCTTCAGGTTGGCCGGGTTGTCGTCGATGGTCAGCACGGTCGCCGCATCGCGGCTGGTCGCGCTCTCCTCCGGCAGGGCGGGTACCGTCGCGCCAGCGCCGACTTTTGCGGTCTGCCCTGTCGCCAGTTCCACCCAGAAGGTGGTGCCGACGCCAAGGGTGCTCTCGACGCCGATCTTGCCGCCCATCATCTCGACCAGACGACGCGTGATGGTAAGGCCAATACCGGTGCCCTCGATTTCGCTGGCGTCGACGCCGAGGCGGTTGAAGGGCTGAAACAGTTCGTCGATGCGTTCGGGCGCGATGCCCGGGCCGGTGTCCGCGACCGTGATGCGCGCATGCCCTGGTTCGCCGGCGGCCGCCGTCAGGGCGACCCGCCCGCCCGGCCGGTTGTACTTGATGGCGTTCGACAGCAGGTTGAGCAGCACCTGCTTCAGGCGCACGCGGTCGGCGAACACGGCACTCCCCGCCGGC
>JANJUT010000279.1 GCA_024710445.1 Thiobacillus sp. | reverse complement strand
TGCCGAATACGGCTTCAACAAGTCGCACTCGGCCGCCTATGCGTTGATCGCGTATCACACGGCCTGGCTCAAGGCGTATTACCCGGCCGAGTTCATGGCGGCGACGATGTCGTCCGAAATGTCGGATACCGACAAGGTGCGCGTGTTTTTCGAGGACAACCGCACCAACGGGATGACGCTGTTGCCGCCCGACATCAATCAGTCCGGCTATCGCTTCGAACCCGTCAGCAAGACCGAAATCCGTTACGGGCTGGGGGCGATCAAGGGCAGCGGAGAGGCGGCAATTGGCGCGATCGTCGCCGAACGTGAAGTCAATGGCCCCTATAAAGGCTTGTTTGACCTGACTCGCCGGGTCGACAAGCGTTATCTGAACCGCCGTGTGCTCGAAGCGCTGGTGAAGGCAGGAGCATTCGATCAAATCAACGATCACCGTGCCAGCCTGATGGCTTCGGTTGCCGCTGCACTGGAAACTGCCGACCGCGTCGCGCGTAGCGGCGGGCAGGTTGGCCTGTTCGGCGAGGCCTTGGATGGCGGCGAAGATCTGGTCGACGTGCCGGTCTGGTCGGATCAGGAAAAACTGCAGCAGGAAAAATCCGCCTTGGGATATTTCTTCAGTGGCCATCCGTTCACTTCCTATCTGGCTGAAGTGTCGAGCTTTGCCAAGAAACAGCTCGACAGTCTGGAGCCCTCGCGTGATCCGGTGATGCTGGCCGGTATCGCGGTGTCGCTGCGCACCCAGATGACGCGGCGCGGCAAGATGCTGATTCTGTTGCTGGATGACGTGACGGCGCAGGTCGAGGTTGTGATTTTCAACGAACTTTACGAGCAGAACCGGCACCTGTTAAAGGATGACGCGCTGCTGATCATCGAAGGCAAGGTCAACCGCGATGATTATTCGGGTGGCGTCCGGGTCACGGCGGAAAAGATCTACGATCTGGCCGGTGCACGCACCCGGTTTGCCCAGGGCTTGCAACTGGCGTGCAATGGCCAGTGCCAGCCCCAACCCGATAGTGGCCGCAAGCTGGCGGAATTGCTTGCGCCCTACAAGGTGCAGGAAGATGGCTGCCCGGTGTGGGTGGATTACCGTACTCCGCATGCGCGCTGTCGGGTACGTTTGGGCGATGACTGGAAGGTGAGACTGGATGACCGCCTGCTTGAGTCGCTTGGGGGGTGGCTGAAGCCCGAGGCGGTGAGCGTTATTTACTGAGTGTGGCGTTTAGGCAATTGAGGCGTTGGAATAATCGTACCAATTCAGGCTTTTTTGTTAAAAACTTGTTGACAGGCATAACGTTATATTAGAAGATGCTTATAACGCTGATGTGGCCGCAATGGCGCATAGGTGTTGTCTCCTCCAATCCTCCTCCTTTGGTGGATATTCAGCCCGACTCAAACGAGTCGGGCTTTTTTTTGCCTGAGTGCTTTGTTGACGCCCGTATGAGCGCCTGGTTTTATGCAGCCCGTTTCTCGAAAGTGCTGAATAGGTCCTGCGTCACGACGGCTGTCTGGACAACCTGCTGTACCTGCGCGAGCGGTGGGCCCGAGTGAGCCCATTCGATCAAGGCGTTGACTGCATCAGTTGCCCCCTGAACCGTGGCTTCCACTGAACCATCCGACCGATTGCAGACCCAGCCATTGACACCCAGGCGTTCGGCTTCGCGGCGCATGGATTCACGAAACCACACGCCCTGCACGCGGCCCTGGATTTTGAGGTGGAATGTGGCCACCGGCGATTTACTTCACTTTCATGCCGGGCTGGGCGCCGTGGTCCGGCGACAGGATGAACAGGCCCGGCTCGCTGCCGGAAGCGGCCAGCACCATGCCTTCGCTCATGCCGAATTTCATCTTGCGTGGCGCCAGATTGGCGACCATGACGGTGAGGCGGCCGATCAGGGCTTCGGGTGCGTAGGCCGACTTGATGCCGGCAAACACCTGGCGCGTGCCGAGGTCGCCGAGGTCGAGCGTGAGGCGCAGCAGTTTGTCTGCGCCTTCGATGTGTTCGGCGTTGGCAATGCGCGCGATGCGCAGGTCGATCTTGCTGAAATCGTCGATGCTGATGGTGTCGGCAACCGGATGGGCTGCGTTGACCTGGGCTTCGGCATGGCGGGCGGGCGTTGGCGCGGCTGTTGGCTCAAGATTCTGCTTGTTGGCGTCTACCATGGCTTCGATGGATTTGGGGTCGATGCGGGTCATAAGATGGCTGTACTCGTTGATGCGGTGGCGGATGAACAGGCTTTGCGCGTCGTCCCAGGTCAGCGGTTCGATGTTGAGAAAAGCCTCGACCTGTTCGGCAAGTTTGGGTAGCACCGGCTTGAGATACAAGGTTAGCAGTCGGAAGCAATTTAGCGAGACCGTGCAGACTTCATGCAGGCGGTACACTGCCTCGTCTTTCTTGGCCAGTTCCCAGGGTTTTTCGTCGGCCACATACTGGTTGGCGCGGTCGGCTAGCGCCATGATCTCGCGCAGCGCCTTGGCAAAGTCGCGTGATTCATAATGCGCGGCGATCGAGCCGGCAGCGGACTGGAACTCGCCGACGAGTTCGATGTTGGTCACGCCATCGGCAAGCATGCCGTCGAATTTCTTGTGGATGAAACCGGCGGTGCGGCTGGCGATGTTGATGAACTTGCCGACCAGATCCGAGTTCACCCGTGCGACGAAATCGTCGAGGTTGAGATCGATGTCTTCCATCGTGCCGTTGAGCTTGGCGGCGTAGTAATAGCGCAGCCATTCGGGGTTGAGGCCCTGCGCCAGATAGCTGTCGGCGGTGATGAAGGTGCCGCGCGACTTCGACATCTTCTGGCCGTTTACGGTCAAAAAGCCGTGTGCGTAAACCGCCGTAGGCAACCGGTGGCCGGAGTATTTCAGCATCGCCGGCCAGAACAGGGCGTGGAAATACAGGATGTCCTTGCCGATGAAATGCACCAGTTCGGTTTTGGATTCGGGTCCCCACCAGTCGTTGAAATCAAGGCCGTTGTCCTTGGCGTATCTGGCGAAGCTCGCCATGTAGCCTACTGGTGCGTCCAGCCACACGTAAAAATATTTGCCCGGCGCGTTGGGAATTTCAAAGCCGAAGTAAGGTGCGTCGCGGCTGATATCCCAGTTGTTGAGACCCGACGCGAACCATTCCTGCATCTTGTTGGCGGCTTCAGCCTGCAGCGCGCCCGAGGTAGTCCACTCGCGCAGGAAGGCTTCGCACGCGCCGAGCTTGAAGAAGTAGTGCTCGGAATCCTTGTGCACAGGTGTTGCGCCCGACACGGCCGACACCGGGTTCTTCAGTTCGGTCGGGCTGTAAGTCGCACCACACACCTCGCAGTTATCGCCGTACTGGTCCGCCGCGCCGCACTTGGGGCACTCGCCCTTGATGAAGCGGTCCGGCAGGAACAGGTTTTTCACCGGATCATAGAGTTGGGCGATGGTCTTGACGTCGATCAGGCCGGCTTCCTGCAGGCGCAGATAAATGGTCGAGGCCAGGTCGCGATTCTCGTCCGAATGCGTCGAATAGTAATGATCGAAACCGATGTTGAAGCCGGCGAAGTCACGCGTGTGTTCGTCCCACACCCGGCCGATCAGGGTTTCCGGGGTGATGCCTTCCTTTTCCGCACGCAGCATGATCGCCGTGCCATGGGTGTCGTCGGCACACATGTAGCGGCAATCGTGCCCCTGCATTTTCTGGAATCGCACCCAGATATCGGTCTGGATGTATTCGACCAGATGGCCGAGGTGGATGCTGCCGTTGGCGTAGGGCAGGGCGGAGGTGACGAGGATTTGGCGGGGCATGGACAGCAGGGGAAACCCGGTGGGCACAAGAATCCGCCATTTTACCTGCAGGGCATGAGTACCGGCTAGAAGCGCGAGCCGGGCTGTTCCAGAAACTCAAGTTCCTCATCCGTGGAGGGGCGGCCCAGGATGGCGTTGCGATGCGGAAAGCGCCCGAAGCGCGCCACCACGTGGCGATGCTTGCGCGCATAGTCCAGAAAATCGTCGAACAGGGCGCGCTCACCCACCGTGGCCTCATGCGCCAGTTTTTCAAACAGCAGAACAGATCGCTCCTGCATGGCATTCGATTCGGCGTGCTCCAGCGGCAGATACAGAAACACCCGTTCGATGGGCTCAAGTTGCCGGTCCTCGCCTGCAGTCAGCGCGTCCAGACACAAGGTTAGCGCTCGTGGATCCGTGGCAAATGCCTGGGCCTGGTTGCGATGAATATGGTGTGGAAACTGGTCCAGCACGATGATCAGCGCCAATCGCCCGCGTGGCGTGCTGGACCAATGGTCAAGCTGACCTGCCGCCGCCGCCAGTAGCGTGGCAGCGAATTGTCCGGCCACCGCCTGATCGTTTGCCGCTGATTTGCCGAACCACAGTTTGCGTTGCCGCCCGGCAATCCCTGTCGCGTTACCCGCTGGGCCAAACCAGAAGTTGAGTACGGTTTCAGCTTGTGTCGTCATGGATGATTTGAAAAGCATGTCAGTTGAATAATGCGGGGAGTCGGTCTGGAATAGAGCCTGTATGACCGGCCGCTTGTCCATTTGTTGCAACCAATAAAAAACGGGGCGTGAGCCCCGTTTTTTATTGGTTGCTGTTACTTCATTTTGCCGGTTTGACGGTGGTCAGGCCAAGCGCTGACCATTCCTGCATACCGCCCCGGTACCACTTGATTTTGTCTGCCGGGTAGCCGATTTTCAGCAGGCCCTTGATGTTGGTCGGCGACTGGCCACACCATTGGCCGTTGCAGAACATGACGACTGTCTTGGCATTGTCGAACATGTAGAAGCCGTCCTGGCTCTTGACGCCAAAACTCTTCTCAAGGATTTCCTGAACGGTGAGCGGATCGGACTTGCCGATGTTGAGCTTGTCCCATGGAATATTGACTGCACCTGGGATTGTGCCTTTCTCGACCCAGTCCGGGGTACGGGAATCGACAACCATGATGCTTGTATCGCCATCACTCATTTTCTTCAGGTAGTGGATGACTTCCAGTTCACCGACGGTCTGCACGCCGGGGGCCAGCACGGCAGGCTGAATGCAGAACGGCGGGCATTTGCGCGAAGTCTTGGCGAATGCCGGATTGATGTTGTTGTCCTGGTTCTGGTCGCGCATGATGGTGGCTTTCTGGCCACCATGCATGACATCGACAGAGGACAGGCCTGCGGTGAGGGCGACTTCCAGCGGTTTGTCGGGCGTGGCGGCGGTGTCAGTGGTGGCACAGCCCGATGTTCCCATCGTGACGGCCAGTGCCAGGGCAAGACCGGAAAGCTTGAGCAGGGTGGTTTTCATGTGTGTCATTCCTCTAATGGTTATGGGTTCAAATCAGTTTAAGGCTTGACGGTGGTCAGACCGAGCACTTCCCAATCCTGCATGCCACCCCGGTACCACTTGATTTTATCTGCCGGGTAGCCGATTTTCAGCAGGCCCTTGATGTTGGTCGGCGACTGGCCACACCAGGGGCCATTGCAGAACATGACGACTGTCTTGGCATTGTCGAACATGTAGAAGCCGTCCTGGCTCTTGACGCCAAAACTCTTCTCGAGGATTTCCTGGACGGTGAGGGGGTCGGATTTGCCGATGTTGAGCTTGTCCCATGGAATGTTGACTGCACCGGGAATCGTGCCTTTCGCAACCCAGTCCGGGGTACGGGAATCGACGACCATGATGCTTGCATCGCCATCACTCATTTTCTTCAGGTAATGGATGATTTCCAGTTCACCGATGGTTTCCACGCCAGGCGCCAACTCGGCGGGCTGAATGCAGAAAGGCGGGCATTTACGCGAGGTCTTGGCGAATGCCGGATTGACGTTGTTGTCCTGGTTCTGATTGCGCATGATGGTGGTTTTCTGGCCGCCATGCATGAC
>JANJUT010000267.1 GCA_024710445.1 Thiobacillus sp. | reverse complement strand
CCAGCATGAAGGCGAACAGGCTTCGGACAACCGGGCTCGCGCCGCACTGCAACACTGGCAGGCACAACTGAAATATCTGGATGGACATCCTGCAGCAATTGCCCAACTCGACCCTTCGCGCATTCGCGATCTCACCCTGGGCGAACTGCTCAAGCGCGGCTATACGTGTTACTGGAAACGTGACCTGCCTGCGGCACGGCAGATTTTCCGTACAGTAATGAAACAAGGCTATGGCACACTACGGGACTGGAAATATATGCTGCCCGCCTGGCTGCCTGAATCCTGGCACCACTGGCTGCTCGGACAGCGTGACAGGGGAGCCTGAAAACCGGATGGAAAACTTTGATCCCGCGCTGATCTCCGTCATCATGCCCTGCTACAACGCGGCTGCCTATGTAGAGGAGGCTGTCGAGAGCGTGATGCAGCAAAGCTACCCGCATGTCGAATTGATCATTGTCGACGACGGTTCCACTGACGCGTCCGTCCAGATCATTGCAGGCCTGGCGGCCAGCCACCCTGACCGCATCACCGTCCTGCACCAGACCAACAGCGGCCCTTATCACGCGCGCAACCAGGGGCTGACGCATGCACACGGCAACTTCATTGCGTTTCTGGATGCCGACGACACCTGGGACCCCGATGCACTGAACCAGTTGCACACCGCCATGACCGAAACGCTGGCCGACGTCGCATACTGCGGGTGGCAGAATATGGGCGAAACCGCCATCAACACGCAGCCGCATATCCCCCCCGACTACATCGAATCCGACGCGACTGCGCTGTTTCTGCAATCGTGCCCCTGGCCAATCAATGGCGTGCTGGTGCGACGACAGTTGATTGATTCCCTGCGCGGATTTTCGGAACGGCTCCCTACCGCCATGGACTACGATTTATGGCTACGCATGCTGGCAGCCCAACCCACTGTCGTGCGCGTTCCACACGTGCTGGCGTTTTATCGGCACTATTCGCGTGGCAATGCGCACATACCGCGCTGGCGCCAGGTGTTCGATGCCATCGCTGTACGCGAAGATTTTGTCCACCACAATCAGCAACAAGTCGCGCATCTCAGCCATGCCGAACGCGATACACGGGTTTATGGATCGCTGTTGGCCGAGGCCTATCGCTGCCATTGGCGGCGCGATATCGATTCTTCGCGTCGACTGTTTCGACGCGCACTGCGCAAGGCCAACTGGAAAGCCCGCGATGCCAAATACATTCTGGCCAGCCTGCTGCCTGCCCCCATTCTCAAGTCCCTTGTCCGTTACATCGACATGCGGCGCAACCGGCCCGTCACGTTCTAGTGGTCTGCTTTCGAAATAGGGGGACTAAATGAAACGGATGGGGCTTTTCGCAGGGCAAGGCGCGGGGAGGCGACATGGCTGGCTCTATGGCAACGACGCGCAACGCCGCCATGAGGAAAAAGACGCCGTTTCATGTTCCGGTATTTCGAAAGCAGACCACTAGATCAACGCCATGGATTCCAGCGCCCACAATCAAGAGGTCGCGCATCTGAACCTTCCTCCCCTGGTTGTGGATCTGGATGGCACGCTAACCCCCGTAGACACTTTGATAGAGTCTGCCATCCTCTTGATCAAGCGCCACCCGCTCTATTTGTTTTTCTTCCCGTTCTGGTTGATCCAGGGCAGAGCCGCTTTTAAGGCAGCGATTGCCTCACGTACGCATTTTTCGGCGGAAAACCTGCCGCTCCGAACCGGGCTTCTGGAATACCTGACGGCACAAAAATCGGCTGGACGGCGCCTGGTGCTTGCCACTGCGGCTCATCAAAGCATCGCACGAGCCGTGGCGGACAAAACCGGGCTGTTCGATGACGTCCTTGCCAGCGATGCAAACAACAACCTCAAGGGCCGAAATAAACTCGCGGCCATCCAGGAAAAAGTCGGGCACACCTTTGCTTATGCAGGTGACAGCCAGGCAGACCTGCCAATCTGGAAGGTCTCCAGTGCGGCGGTCCTGGTCAATGTGTCATCGCGCATAAAACGCACGGTTGCTGGCGCCGTTCCGGTGGAACGCGAATTCACGTTCTCGAAACCCACTTGGGGAATCTGGATCAAGGCGTTGCGTGTTCATCAATGGATTAAAAATCTGCTCGTGTTTGTCCCCTTGCTGACAGCATTTTCATTTCTAGACGCATCCAGGCTGGCCGATGCTGTTGTTGCGTTCTTTGCCTTTTCTCTCACTGCATCCGCCACCTATATTGTGAATGACCTGTTCGATCTGGAAAACGATCGCGCACACCCTCGCAAGTGCAAACGGCCTTTTGCCAGCGCAGCGCTCTCGATACCGGCCGGGCTTGTCGCCGCGGCCCTCTCTCTGGCGACGGCCTTTGCGCTGGCCATGAACGTTTCTGCAGTATTCACTTTCATGCTGCTGTCCTATCTTGTATTGACCAGCGCATACAGTTGGCTTCTCAAGCAGTATGTGCTGATTGACGTACTCACCCTGTCATTGCTTTACACCTTGCGCATACTGGCTGGGGCGGTCGCCATTGGCGTAGCCACCAGCCCCTGGTTGCTGGCTTTTTCCGTATTCGTTTTTCTCAGCCTGGCGCTGGTCAAGCGTTGTTCGGAACTGATTTCTCTCCAGCAGTCAGGCGAAACGGCCACTCGCGGGCGTGATTACCGGGTGAGCGACCAGCAGGTTCTGGCACCCCTGGGACTGGCTGCAGCCCTCGGCGCCGTGGTCGTTTTTGGGCTCTATATCAGCAGCCCGGAAGTCAAAGCACACTATGCGAGCCCATTGCTGTTGTGGCTGGCGGCATTGGGCATGATCTACTGGCTGGCGCGTTTGTGGATCAAGACCCAGCGCGGAGAAATGCATGACGATCCGATCGTTTTTGCGCTGCATGATCGCGGCAGCCGTGTGGCGGTCATTGCAATGATTGCGGTGGTTCTGGCGGCGCACTACTTGACGGGAATAAATCTATGAGAATTTTTCTGGCAGCGTTAGCCAGCATCCTGCTTTCTGTCGCGGCTCAATTCACTCTCAAGGCCGGCATGAGCAGCCTGGCCGTCAAACAGGCGCTGGCCCAGCCTTTGGGCCTGCGCAATGCCTGGGACATCATCAGTAATGCGCTGGTGCTGTCAGGTTTTACCCTGTACGCCCTCGGTGCCGTGGTCTGGCTAACGGTGCTCGCGCAATGGGACGTCAGCAAAGCCTACCCGCTGGTGGGCCTGGGTTTCATTTTCACCCTCATCGTCGGCCTGATGCAGGGGGAACAAGTCAGCCTGGTGCGCGCCACCGGTGTGTTGCTCATCGCTTCCGGCGTTTATCTGGTTAGCCGGAGCTGAGTGGTGCCGCGCAGGCTTGACGCACATGCCATCGGCATGAC
>JANJUT010000263.1 GCA_024710445.1 Thiobacillus sp. | reverse complement strand
CCGCTCGCGTAGGGCGCATTAGCCATAGGCGTAATGCGCCGGATGTGTGAAGCCAAAATAGTAACCGCAAACATTTGGTCACCACTTCCCTGGTTTTGATTTTCTTCCCCTTACAACCCCGCCGAAAATCGAGCCTGGCGGGCGGATCAGCGGCGAAGGTGTTTGAGCCCCGCCTACAAAAAACCAATTAAAAACAGCAAGGCGGGGCGAGTTCTTCGCCGCCCGACCGGCGGGCTCGGTTTTCGGGGTTTCGGGGATGTCGGGGTCGCCTTTCTTTGGTTCCTTTCTTTGGCGAGACAAAGAAAGGAACTTGCCGCCGGGCAACCCCCGGCCAACGGTCAGCAGCTTCACGAAGCACTCGCTACTCAGTCGAGCTTCGCGCCAATCCACGAACTGGATTGCTTCGCCGCTGCGCGCCCCGCAATGACGACGAATCCAACCCCTTACGCATACACCCCCCATGCCGATGCCTCGGTGTCACACAACAGCCTCGTTGTAATGTCGATGCAGCGCATCCAGCAGCCTGGCATGGATGCCGCCAAACCCCCCGTTGCTCATCATCAGCACATGATCGCCCGGCCGCGCATCGGCCACCAGCTGGCTGACCAGTTTGTCGAGGTTGTCGTACACGCGCGCCTTGTCCCCCAGCGGCGCCAGTGCCTCAGCTGCATCCCAGCCGAGATTGGCGCCGAAGCAGTAGATCTGGTCGGCGGCGGTCAGGCTGTCGGGGAGGGCGGCTTTCATGACGCCGAGTTTCATGGTGTTGGAGCGTGGTTCCAGCACGGCGAGGATGCGGGCGCTGCCGACCTTCGCCCGCAGGCCTTCCAGGGTGGTGGTGATGGCGGTGGGATGGTGGGCGAAGTCATCGTAGACGGTGATGTCGTGCACGGCACCGCGCACTTCCATGCGGCGTTTGACGTTTTCGAAGCGGGAGAGGGCGTCGATTGCAACACTGGCAGGCACGCCGGCGTGGCGCGCCGCAGCGATGGCGGCGATGGCGTTCATGCGATTGTGTTCGCCGATGAGTTTCCAGGTTACGCGGCCCTGCAATGCACTGTTGAAGAAAATATCGAAACTTCCGCTGGCATCCGCGTCGCCAGCCGTCCAGCCTTCCGTGCCGCCGAAGCGTTCGACCGGGGTCCACAGGCCGCGTGCGAACACGCGTTCGAGGCTGGCTTCGCGGCCGTTGGACACGACCAGTCCGTTGCCGGGCACGGTGCGTATCAGATGATGAAACTGGGTTTCAATGGCGGCGAGGTCGGGGAAAATGTCGGCGTGGTCGTATTCCAGATTGTTGAGGATGACAGTACGCGGACGGTAGTGGACGAACTTGGAGCGCTTGTCGAAGAAGGCGGTGTCGTATTCGTCGGCTTCGATGACGAAAAACGGGGTGTCGGTGAGACGGGCGGACAGGCCGAAGTTTTGCGGGATGCCGCCGATGAGAAAGCCCGGGTTCATCCTGGCATCGTCGAGTATCCATGCCAGCATGGCCGAGGTGGTGGTCTTGCCGTGGGTACCGGCAACCGCCAGCACCCATTTGTCGTGCAGCACGTTGTCTGCCAGCCATTGCGGGCCTGAGGTATAGGGCAGGTTGCGGTCGAGGATGGTTTCCATCAGCGGGTTGCCGCGCGTCACCACGTTGCCGACGACAAACATGTCGGGCTGGCAATCGATCTGGCTGGCATCCCAGCCTTCGGTCAGCTCGATGCCGAGCGCACGCAGCTGGTCGGACATGGGCGGGTAGACGTTGGCGTCGCATCCGGTGACGGTGTGGCCGGCGGCACGGGCAATGGCGGCGAGTCCGCCCATGAATGTGCCGCAAATACCCAGAATGTGGAGATGCATGATGGTTGGAGGCGCGGGGCCGGGTTGAGTTTGGCGTGGATTATCCCACAGCCTTGGCGCGTGCCTGCTGGATCAGATGGGTGAGCAGCGCGCGCAGCTTGGCGGGGCGGAGCGGCTTGTGCAGCAGCGGAAAGCCGGCCTGGCTGATGCGCAGGATGGTGTCGGGCGCGGTATCACCGGTGACCAGGATGGCCGGGATATCAGCCCCGTATTTTTGCCGCAGACGGGCGATGACTTCGATGCCGTCGATATCATCGGGCAGACGGTAGTCCGACACGATCACGTCGGGCAGGCGGCCGAGCGTGTCCAGCCATTGCTCCGCTTCGTCGGCATTGTGGGCCGTGACCAGATCAATGTGCCAGTTGTCGAACAACTCGGACATACCTCGGAGAATGGCGCTTTCGTCGTCCACCAGCACGACCAGGGCGTCACCGGGGACTTGCACTGGAGTGGCAGGGGCGGCAGGCGTCTGTATCAGCGCAGCATCGCCGCATGGCACCGTAAAACTGAATATCGAACCGTGCTCCGGGCGCGAATGTAACTCCACGCGGTGTCCCAGCAAACGACCCAGATGTGACACGATGGCCAGCCCCAATCCCAACCCCTTGTTACGATCACGGGCCGCATTGTGTAATTGCACAAATTCATGGAATACGCTGTCCTGCTGCTCGGGCGATATGCCGCGACCGGTGTCGATCACGCTGATTCGCACTGTGCGTCCCCGGCGTTGGCAGGCCACCAGCACGCCGCCATCGTCGGTATAGCGGATGGCGTTGGCAATCAGGTTGACCAGGATGCGTTCGATCAATAATGGATCGCTATACAGGGTGACATCGCATGGGCGAAAGCGCAGCCGCAGCTGCTTTTCCGCTGCCAGTGCCCGGAATTGCTTGCCCAGGTCGTCCAGCATCTTCTGCAGCGAGAAATGCACCGGGTGAGGCTCGATGGTGCCGGCATCCAGCCGCGAAATATCGAGCAACGCATTGAACAGTTGTTCCATGGTTGCGGTGGAGGCTTCGATGTTGTCGATCAGGGTTTGCGCTTCGGTCTGGTGGTTGCGTGCTTTCAGCGCGGCGACAAAGAGGGACAGGGCATGCAGCGGTTGTCTCAGGTCATGGCTGGCTGCGGCGAAAAATCGTGATTTGGCCTGGTTGGCGCGTTCGGCCATGGTTTTTTTCGCGGCCAGATCGGCAGTGGCATCGCGGATGCGTTTTTCCAGTTCGCTGCGGTGGGCCTGCAAGGCTTCGGCCATGTTGTTCACCCCGGTGGCCAGGGCACCGACTTCGCCCGCGTGTGCCAACCGGGCACGTACCGTCAGGTCGTTGCATGCCAGCCGTTCCACCACATGCCCCACGTGACGCAGCTGTCCGGTCAGGCGGTTGGACATGCGCCAGGCGAGCGCGCCGGTGAGCAGCAACGCCACCAGCATCAGCAGGGCGGCATGAAGCAGCGTGTCGCGTTTGAATGCATTGATCTGGTCAAGCGAGGCACTCACTTCCACCCCTCCCAGCAGATCGCTGGACGGTGTCGTGCCGATGACGAATAGCGGGTCATCGTGGAAATCCGCGCTGGGCAATCGTATTTCGGCACGTTGCCAGTAGTGCTGATCCGGGCTGGCCGTGGACAGCGCGTCTCCCGTGCTGGCGATCAACCGCCCGTTGGCATCCGTGACAAGGACATAGGCAAGCTGGCTGTTTTTTGCTTCGGATTTGAGCAGCGCGTGCGCGCGCGGCGTATCGCCGCTGACCAGCAAATAGGGCAAGGCGTCGGCCAGGTGGCGTGCAGCATTGGCGGCGCGCGCATGGAGCGCATTTTCGGCAGTGGTCAGGGTTTGCGTGGTGAAATAAGCCACCAGCCCGAATTCGGTCAACAAGGCCGGCAGCAATGCGATCACCAGTACCCGGCTGCGAATGCTGAGCAGGGACAGGCGGCCGAACAGGGTGCGTAAAACGTTCACCTTGATTAGGGCGATTGAATCAACCGCTGGATGGCGAGTACGGCTTCGGTGCGGTTGGTGACGCCAAAGACACGGAAGATGGCCGCGATATGAACCTTCACGGTGCTTTCCGACATGTCCAGCATCCCTGCGATGGCCTTGTTGGCGCTGCCCTGTGCCAGCAGACGCGCCACTTCCAGTTGACGAGCCGTCAGGCCGCTGTGCTGCAGGGTTGCGAAATCGGCTGGTGCACTGGCGTGCAGGCCGTTGCTGCTGCCCAGGCAATTCGGAACATAGATGTCACCCGCCAGCACCTGCCTCAGTGCAGCCAGCATCACGGCAGTCGGCGCTGCTTTGGGGATGTAACCCAGGGCGCCGGCTTCCAGTGCGCTCTGTATGTCGTGCGGCGACTCCGAAGCAGACAGCACCACCAGCGGAATGTCGGGGAAGCGGCTGCGAAACTGGACGATGCCCTGCATGCCGACGAACCCCGGCATGTTCAGGTCGACCAGCGCCAAGTCCAGATCGGCATGGGCGGCAGTTTGTGCAAACAGGCTCGGATAGTCATGCGCGTCGATGATTTCGACCTGCGGCTCCAGTTGGACCAATACCTGTCGCACCCCTTCACGCATCAGCGGGTGATCGTCGGCCAACAGGGTTTTCATGAGAACGTGCTCTGCATGGCAGGGATTCTAGTACGACCCCGCCGGGTTGTCGTACTGGCGCACGATACTGACCGATTATTTACTTGGGATTGCGCACTTTGCGCAGGCCTTCATCGATGGCCGACTCAAGATAGCCAAAGTAGAAATCGGGGATCAGCAGTCCGACGATGGCTTCGCTGGCCGGATTGCCTTGCGTGTCGAACACCTTGATGGTGGGCACCACGTGCACCTGATTGGCGGCGGCAAAGGCGCCTTCGGTGGTGATTGTGCCGTCAAACTCGGTAAGGGGTGAGATCGAGCCTACCGTGACCTCGCGGATGATGACGCGTTTGCGGTAGGCCGGATCCTTGTGCATCGGGATCAGGTAGTCACGCTTGACGGTCGCGCAATAATGGCAGTCCGGGCTGCTGAACAGTACCAGAATCGGCACCTGGCGCTGGGTGGCGACGCGTACGTCAGCCTTGAAACTCGACGCATGAACCAGTTTGTCTGCCGCGTGGACGGTGCCGGCCAGGGCCAGCCCCCATGCTAAAATCAGCGCCCAGACGGCGATCAGTCGCGTCATCGTTATCGTTTCCTTGTGTGGATGTGAATATCTCATAAGCAACAGTGTCGCGTCATCATCTGCCAAATCAAACAGTCCATTCTTACCTGCCATGCCTACCCTGACCATTGCTTCCCGTGAAAGTGCCCTCGCCATGTGGCAGGCCGAGCATATTCGAGATCGACTGCGCGCACTGCATCCGGGCCATACGGTGAATATTCTGGGCATGACCACGCGCGGCGACCAGATTCTCGATGTCACCCTGTCGAAAATCGGCGGCAAGGGCCTGTTTGTCAAGGAACTCGAGGTGGCGCTGGAAGCCGGTCAAGCCGATTTGGCCGTGCATTCGATGAAGGACGTGCCGATGGAATTGCCGCCGGGATTTGAACTGGCGGTCATTGGCGAACGCGAGGATCCGCGTGATGCCTTTGTCTCGAACCAGTATGAACGCCTGTCCGATCTGCCGCCTGGCAGCGTGGTCGGCACCTCCAGCCTGCGGCGTGAAGCCCAACTGCGTGCGCGGTATCCACATCTCACGGTGAAACCCCTGCGTGGCAATGTCGGCACCCGCTTGAAGAAGCTTGACGAAGGCCAGTACGACGCCATCCTGCTGGCCGCCGCCGGCTTGAAGCGCCTGGGTCTGGGCGCGCGCATCAAGAGCCTGCTCTCGGTGGAAGACAGCATTCCCGCAGCTGGACAGGGTGCGCTGGGTATCGAAATCCGCAGTGGCAACACCGCAGTGGCAAGCCTGCTCGCCGCGCTCAATCATGCCGAAACGGCCGCATGTGTGCGCGCCGAACGTCAGGTCAGCCGGGTGCTGGGCGGCAGTTGCCAGGTGCCCCTGGGCGCGCATGCCGTGCTGCAGGACGGCAAACTGGTGATCCATGGCTTTGTGGCGCATCCGGACGGCAGCCGCTTTATCCAGGACCAGGCCGAAGGCGAGATGGCCGATCCCGAAGCCGTGGGCCAGCATCTGGCCGACAAGCTTCTGGCACTGGGCGCACGCGCCATTCTCGACGCGTTGCCTCCCATCGCATGACACCCGCCCTGGCTGGGCGCACCGTGCTGGTCACCCGGCCGCTGCAGCAAGCCGCCGCGTTGAGTCAGGCGATCCGCGCGGCAGGCGGGGCAAGCATCGAGTTCCCCGCGCTCACGATTGAGGCGGTTCCGCTGGAGAGACTGCGCACATCGCTTGAGCAGCTCGCCGCTGCGGATATCGTCATCTTCATCAGCCCCAACGCTGCGCAATTTGGCCTGGCGGCGATCCGCAGTGCGGGCCAGACGTTGCCTGCGGCCAGGGTCTTTGCAGTGGGGCCGGGCACCACGCGCGCGCTGCAGGCGCAGGGTGTCGCTGAAATCGTCACTCCGCAGGGGCAGGACAGCGAAGCGCTGCTGGCGCTGCCGCAATTGCAGGACGTGGCGGGAAAAAGGATGGTGATTGTGCGCGGGGTGGGCGGACGTGCCTTGCTGGCCGATACCTTGCGCGCACGCGGCGCCGAGGTGCACTTTCTGGAATGCTACCAGCGCCGGCGCCCGCACGCCGATGCCACGCCTCTGCTTGAATGCTGGCAGGCAGGCGGCGTCGATGCGGTCACCATCACCAGTGCCGAAACCCTGCACAATCTGGCAGCATTGCTCGGTGAGGCGGGTGCGCCGCTTTTGGCTTCCACCCCGCTTTTTGCGCCGCATGAGAAAATCGCCGAGGCCGCCCGTCGTTTTGGCATTGCGCATGTCGTCACCACCCCGGGTGGTGATGCGGGCCTGGTAGAAGGCCTGATCAACTGGTTTAGGAATACGTTATGACTGACACGACCGATACGTCCATCGCCACACCCGCAGCCGAGCCGCAAGCCGTGCCGCCTGCATCGCCGACACCATCCGCCCATGCTCCCGCGCCGCAAGGCATGCGTATTTCGGCGCTGTCGATCGTGGCCATGCTGGTGGCGGTTCTGGCCGCGGGAATGGCTGCCTGGTCGTGGTCCGACAGCCGCGAACGGATACGTGATCTGAAAACCGAACTGGGGCGCCGGCTGGCCGAATCGGGCAAAGAAGTGAGTGAAACCCGCCTGTTGGCGCGCAATGCCGACGACGCCATGCGCCAGGTGAGCGAAAAAGTGTCGCACATCGAAAGCCAGGTCGTGAATTCGCAGCAGCAGCAGCTTGCGCTCGAAGCCCTGTACAAGGATCTGGCGCAAGGGCGCGACCAATGGACGCTGGCCGAAATCGAGCAGGTGTTGCTCACCGCCGCGCAGCAGGTGCAGCTGGCGGGCAACGTGAAGGCCGCCATCATTGCGCTGGAAGGGGCGGATGCGCGTCTACAGCGCTTGAACAAGCCGCAATTCACCGCGCTGCGCCGCGCGATAGCAGCCGATCTGGCGAGCCTGCGTGCAGTGCCTTCGATCGACGAAGTGGGTGCAAGTGCACGGATTGAAGCCCTGGTGGCGCGCCATGCCAGCTGGCCGCTGGCCAGTGCGCAAGGCTCCGAGGCGAAGCCGGCACCGCGCGCCACGACTACCGCCAATCTTGGGCAAGAACTCTGGACCGAACTGAAGCATCTGGTACAGATACGTCGCGTGGAGGGCAACGAAGCCGTGCTGCTGCCGCCCAGCCAGGCGTATTTCCTGCGCGAAAATCTACGCTTGCGCCTGCTGTCTGCGCGGCTGGCGCTGCTGGTTCAGGATCAGCCGGCGTATCAGGCCGACTTGCATGCGGCACAGGACATGCTCACACGTTATTTCAATACACGCGATGCGGGGGTTGTGGCCGCAACCAGGGAAATCAAGCGTCTGTCCAGCCTGCAGATCGTGGCCAAACTGCCAAGTATTGAAGGCAGTCTGAAGGCGCTCGATGCCTACAAGGGGAATCAGTAATGCGCTGGCTGATCTCGCTGCTGATCGTCGGGGTGCTGGCCGTGGGGCTGGCCATGGCGGGTCGTTACGATCCCGGCTATGTGGTGCTGGTGTACCCGCCGTGGCGGATGGAAATCTCCTTCATCAGCTTTGCGCTGGCGGTCGCGGGCCTGGTGATCAGCGGCGTGGTGCTGTTGCGTATCGCAGCGCTTACACTGGGATTGCCGGCCAGGGTGCGCGAGCAGCGTGAGCGCCGTGCGGCGAAAAAACGCGACGAGAATTTTGCCGGTGGCCTCAAGGCCTATGTTGAATACCGTTATCAGGATGCTGCGCAGTCGCTCGGTCAATGGCAGGGCGACGATGCGCGCGTAGGGCTGGCGCGTGTGCTGGCTGCCCGGGCCGCGCAGGAAATGCGTGCCGCGGCGCAGCGTGAGCGCTTTATCCAGGATGCCACGGCCCATGGCGCCGAACTGGCTGCCCAATTGTTTGAAGCCGAAACCTGCCTGGATGCCAAGGATGCAACCGCTGCTCTGGTCGCGATCAATCGCGCCAAGGACATCGCGCCCAAGCACACCGCATTGTTGCGTCTGGAGCTCAAGGCGCGGCAGATGACCGGTCAGTGGGACGAGGCCGAGCGTGTACTCGATGCACTGGCGCGCAGCAATGCGCTGGAAGCGGGTGTGGCCACGCAGAATCGCCGCATTACCTATGCCGAAAACCTCAAACGCCGTGCCGAAGATGATCGCGGCCTGCTGGAATACTGGAAAAAAATCCCGTCCGATTTCAAGGCGGATTCTTGGGTGGCACGTGCAGCGGTTCGCGCCTTCATGCAGCGCGGTGGACACGACACCGCACTGGATGTGCTGGAATCCGCCCTCAACCGCGAGTGGAATGAAGACCTGGTCGCGCTTTATGGCGAACTGCGCGGCAGCAATCCGACGCGGCAAATCGAGCAGGCGGAGAAATGGCTGCGAGCCCAGCCGCGTGACGCCCAGTTGCTGCTGGCGCTGGCACAGCTGTGCAGCGTTCAGCAACTATGGGGCAAGGCGCAGAGTTATCTGGAAGCCAGCCTCGCCATTGCGCCGAGTGCCGAAGGCCACATCCGCATGGCCGAACTGAAAACCCAGAGCGGTCAGCCAAGCGAAGCCTGTCAGCACTATCAAAAGGCATTGGCGCTTTGTCGCGCCCAGTAGGCGCCCGGCGGTTTCCAGGCTGTTGGTTTGGGGCCAGGGCGTCAGGCTTTGCCTGCGTTCAGGCGGAAAGGGCGGTTTCCGTGTCCGCCGCAAACACGAACGAATCCGCAAAGAATGCATCTTCGGGCAGCCCCCGCGTTTGCTCGAAGGCTTCACGTGCGCTGTCGACCATGATGGGCGCGCCGCAGGCGTAGACCTGATAGCCGGACAGATCGGCAAAGTCGGCGAGCACGGCCTTGTGCACGTATCCGGTACGGCCCTGCCATTGGTCGCCGGGCTCCGGGTTGGACAACACCGGAATAAACGTGAAATTGGGATGCTCGGCCTGCCACTGCTGCGGCAGTTCGGCCATGTAGAGATCCTTCAGTGAGCGCACCCCCCAATACAGCACCATTTCGCGATCCAGATGCGCGGCGAATGCGTGTTCCAGCATGCCCTTGATCGGCGCAAAGCCGGTGCCGCCCGCGATAAAGATCATCGGCTTGTCGGAATCCTCGCGGATGAAAAAGCTGCCGAGCGGGCCCTTGAGGCGCAGGATGTCGCGTTCCTTCAGGGTGGAAAACACCTGGTCGGTGAACAGGCCGCCCGGCATGTGGCGGATGTGCAGTTCCTGCAGGGCGTCGTCGTGCGGGGGGTTGGCGAGTGAGTAGCTGCGCGTCTTGCCGTCCTTCAACTGAAAGTCGATGTATTGGCCAGCCAGAAACTGCAGGCGCTCGTTGGCCGGCAGTCTGATCTTGAGCACCATCACATCATCGGCGCGTTTTTCCAGTTTTTCGACCCGGCACGGCAGGGTTTTCACCACGATGTCTTTCGCGGCGCCGATTTCCCGGGCTTCGATGTTGAGGTCGGACAGCGGTCTGGCACAGCAGAACAACGCCCGGCCCTGAGCTTTCTCTTCGTCCTTCAGGGAAGTGGGTGAATGTTTGCCGTAATCAAGTTCGCCGGATAGCACCTTGCCCTTGCAGGAACCACAGGCACCATTGCGGCAACCATAGGGCAGGGAGAAGCCTTCGCGCAAGGCGGCGTCGAGCAGGGTTTCGTCGTTATTGACGTGGAACTGGTGCCCGCTGGGCTGAATGGTGACCTGATACGGCATGATGTAGGCTTAGAATGCGGTGACAAACCCAGAGATTATCGCCCGAGAGCGCCGGGTTTTTACCCTTGCAAGCATAGGGTTACAGGCAAAAGATCAAATTCGAACGGGCATCGTAGATAAACGGCAATGAAAAAAATCTTGATTGTAGGGTTTGGCGATGTGGCCGAACGACTGGTGAAGCGCTATGCGGGACAGGCCGAATTTATCGGGCCGACCCGCCGCCCCGAGCGGGTTGCCGCGCTGCGCGCGTTGGGTGTGACGCCCTACGTGGGCGATCTGGATGTGCCGCGGAGCCTGCGTCGCCTGCCGCGTGTC
>JANJUT010000212.1 GCA_024710445.1 Thiobacillus sp. | reverse complement strand
GATCGCCCGCAACACATAGATCACCGCCAGCGCATGCATGATGCGGCCATCGGCTGCCACGATGAAATCAGTCTGACGCCCCACCACGCTATCCAGCACCTCGAGGCCGCGTCCACCAGGGTCGCGCCGCCCAGAACGCCGCACCACATCGCCCGTCCGGTAGCGGATAAAGGGCTGTGCCTCGGACACCAGGCTGGTGATGACCGCCTCGCCTTCCTCAACCGGATTGCCGACATCATCCAGCACTTCAATGAGATGGGTCTCGCTCATTTGCAACAAGGTCCCATCCGGTGACTGCAGCGCCATCAGGCCGGCATCACGCGCACCGTATTCCACCGACACCGGCACCCCGAACACGCGTTCGATCAGTTCGCGCTGGTGCGGAAACAGCGGTTCGCCGGTCGCACACACCACGCGCAGCGATGGCCATTTCAGGCAAGCCGCACGCGACTCGGCATGGGCGGCGAGCAGGGCCAGACTGCTGGCGTAACCGTAAATCGCTTTCGGGTTCCAGTCCCGGATCGCCACCAGATACTCGTCCATCCGTTCAGGCGACATCTCGAATGCATTCAGCAGCAGCTGATTGACCAGCCGGTCGCGCAGCGTCTTGACGCGATCCGTTCTGGACAACTCCACGGGGGCCCCCCACAGATACACCTCGCGCTCACCCGGCGCCAGCCCCCACCAGCGCCGTGCCCGCAGTCGACCCGCCGCGTCAGCCGCCTGACGGGCGCGGCCAAAGTAGAAAATCAACGGCTCCCCGCTTGATCCGCCGGTGGTGTACTTGAACACGCCACCCGGCACCTCGCGCCATACCAGTTGCTCGACGTTGTCGCGCGCATCGCGCTTGTTCATCGTCGGCAGGCGCGACAGATCGCCCAGGGAAACAGCCCCCGCTGCAGCGGCATCGACCAGTCCGGCCTCACGCAATCGAGCCGCATGCCAGGGACTATGTGCCAGCGCACTTTGCAGCAAGGCATTGAGGCGCTCCGTTTGCAGCGACTGCATCGCTTCGCGTGACAGCCACTGGCTGCGCTCCAGTTCGGCGAGCATCGAAAAGGTGGGACGATGCATCGCCGCTTCCTGCGCACGAAACACATTGCGGGCCAGCCAGGCAGGCACACTCATGACTTCACCGGCGCAGCTTGATTCGGGGCCGATGCGGAAGACAGCACGGAATCAAATGCCTGCTGCAACTGCGCAACGCGTTTATCCCACTGGTTGGCCTGCGCGTATTCAACAATCGCTGCGCGATTCCACACCCGGCCGAGTGCAGCATCAAGCGCCTGCTGCAAGGCGGCCGTATCGCCAAACGGCATGATGCTGCCGAGCTCATCCCGGCAGATCACCTCGGCGTTGCCACCGACATCGGTCGTGATGACGGGCAGGCCACAGGCCATCGCCTCCAGAAACACGTTGGCCCAGCCTTCGTTGCGCGTCGCCAGCACAAACACATCAGAGGCCGACAACGGCCATTTCAGTTCTTCCGGCGGCAAGGCGCCAAGGAAATGCACATGTCCGCTCAGCCCCAGCCGCCTCACCTGTGCATCGAGTTCGGCGCGCATGTCGCCTTCCGGCCCGCCGCTGCCCACAATGAGATAAAGCAGATCGGGGTGCTGCTGCAGCAGCGCGGGCAGGCAATCGATGACGCGGTGCATGCCCTTGCGCTCCACCAGTCCTCCCACTGAAATCAGGATGCGCGCATGTGCCGGCAGGCCGAGTTTCGCACGCGCAGCAGTCTGGTCTTCCGGCTGAAAAATCCGGGTATCCACGCCATTGCCGACGACCTCGGTCTTGTCGGCCGCCACGCCCAGTTCAAGCGCCAGCCGGCGCAGGGAATCCGAAACCGAGAACACACGCGCAGCAGCCTGCAAGGCACGCACCATGCGCGGGCGCAGGGATGGGTTGCGACTATGTGGCACTTCGGTGCCACGCAGGGTGATGGTGACGGGCAGGCCAAACCAGCGGCCCAGTCGGGTCGCGGCTTCGCCATCGGGGTAGGCGAAATGCGCATCGATGAGACGCACCCCGTCACGGCGCAGGCGCCGCAACAGCAAGAAACAGCCCAGTGCCATCGACAGGCCGTCGAACTGACGCAGCAGACCCGGAACCGACAGAAAACGCGGGTGATACACGCGGATCCCCTGCTGGATTTCCAGCGCCGGTGCACTGGGACGATAACCGGGACGCAGCCAGCGGATCAGCGACTGTCCGGGAAACCATGGCTGCGGCGAAACCACGACCAGCGGTCGCTGCTGCGCAACCCGAAACATGCGTTCGCGAATGAACAGGCCCGCGCCCGGGCGGGCCGCGCTCGGAAAGAGCGAACTGAACACAACCAGCTCAGCCAACGACACGCTCCTGCGGTGACTTCACCAGGGCATCATAGACATCCCGATAACGGGCCACGCTGGCCGCCCAGTTGCGTTCTGTTTCCACGAATCGGCGGCCGTTCTGCTTCATCCGGTCCCAGCTCGGCTCGTCCTGCAGCAACGCCACCACTTTGGCGGCCAGGTCGTCTACCTGACCGGCGCGGAACAGCACGCCGGTCTGTCCGTCCCGGATCAACTCCTTGTGGCCACCGACGTCGGATGCCGCCATCAGTCGTCCCTGCGCCATCGCCTCCAGCGGCTTCAAGGGGGTCACCAGATCGGTCAGCCGCATCGGATGACGCGGATACACCAGCACATCGACCAGATCGTAATAGCGGTTGACCTCGCCGTGCGGCACCCGTCCGGTGAACACCACGCGATCCCGCAGATCGAGCGCCATGACCTGCTGCTTCAACGCCGTATCCTGCGGCCCGCCGCCCACCAGCAGCACCTTCACATCGGGAATCTGCCTGATGATCAAAGGCAAAGCCGCGATCAGCTGATCCAGCCCTTCATACGCGTAGAACGAGCCGATAAAGCCCAGCACACGGCTGGTGCCCAGCCCCAGTTTCATTTTCAGCCCGGCGTCCGGCTTGCCGCCAACCGAGAACTTGTCGATATCGACCGCATTGGGAATCACCGTGATCTTGCGGGGCGGAATGCCGCGCGCGGCCAGGTCGCCACGCAAACCTTCGCAAATCACGGTTACGGCATCGGCCTGTTTGACCGCCCAGGTTTCCAGTGCGCGGGTCAGCTTGTAACGCAGGCTGTCTTCTTTCGTGCTGCCATGATCGACTGCCGCGTCTTCCCAGAAAGCACGGATTTCATAGACGACGGGAATGCCCAGCTTGCGGCCAACCCGGATCGCCGGCACCGCGTCAAGCACCGGTGAATGCGCATGGATGACATCGGGCTGCAGTTCGCGCGCCAGCCCGAGCAGGCGCTTTTCGATTGCACGCATCACCGCAAACGGGTCGCCGCCCGGCAAGCTGGCCAGCAAGCCCGTGGGTTTGGGCGTGCGATAAAAATGCAGGCCGTCTGCGTCTTCTTCCATCACACTGCAATTGATCTGCTTGGGGCCGGACAGGTGATATGTCTGCCAACCCATTTTTTGCTGGTTGCGCAGAATCGCTGCACTGCGAAAAGTGTAGCCGGAGTGCAGCGGCAACGTATGGTCGAACACGTGCAGGATTTTCATGCGGCCTGCCGCTCCACGTCATCCATGCCCAGCACCTGCCCCAGAAAGGCATCGAACATCAGCACCGTCCACAGGATCACCGAATAATCTCGCCGCCCGGATTGATGCGCTTCCAGTACCTCGCGTAAAAAATCCTGGTTGAACAGATCGGTTGAAGCCAGACGCTCGCCCAGCACCACGCTGCGGATCGTGGCCGCCAATGGCCCACGGAACCACGCCGCCAGCGGAACTGAAAAACCCATCTTTTTGCGATACAGCACGCCGTGCGGCAGATAGGGTTCCATCGATTTTTTCAGCAGGTATTTACCTTCGGTGCCGCGCAGCTTGAGGTCGGTGGGCAATCCGGACACCCAGCCCATCAGCTCATGATCGAGCAGCGGTTCGCGCACTTCGAGCGCATGCGCCATGCTGGCCCGGTCCACCTTGGTGAGGATGTCGCCGGCCAGATAGGTTTTCATGTCGAGATACTGCACCAGCGAGAGCGGGTCGTCGGTGGGCGCGACCGCTGCATGCCGGCGCAGCACCTCCACCGCTTCGTAGCCCTGCAGTTCGCGTTTGAAAGTCGGGGAAAACAGGTGCTTGCGCTGTGCGTCCGAGAGCAGGGAAACACCATGAAAATAGCCTTCGACCGTATCGCGCGCCAGCGCCTCGAACGTGGTCTTGGCGCGGAAAACCTTGGGCGCCCAGTCGGCCTTGGGATACAGCTTGCCGAGCGTGCCGAACAGGGGGCGACGCAGCATCAGCGGCATCACCGAGCGCATCCGCTCCTCGTAGCGGAACCAGCGGTAGCGCCGGTAACCGGCAAAATTCTCGTCGCCGCCATCGCCCGACAGCGCCACTTTCACGTGCTTGCGCGCCAGCTCGCAGACCCGGTATGTCGGCAGGGCCGACGAGTCGGCATAAGGCTCGTCATACACCTGTGCGAGCTTGCCAACCAGGCTGAAGTCATTGGCCGCCACCGTTTCGACATGGTGGTCGGTACGATAGCGGTCGGCGACCTGCTGGGCATATTCGATCTCGTTGAATGCAGGGTCGTCGAACCCAATCGAGCAGGTATTCACCGGTGTCGAGGACTGCGTGGCCATCATCGCCACCACCGCGCTGGAGTCGACACCGCCCGACAGGAACGCACCGAGCGGCACATCGGCAATCATGCGCAACCGGACCGACTCCTTCATCCGCTCGACCAGTTCATCCATCGCAGCGGCTTCGTCTTTCACCGCCACCGGGGCAAAAGGCATGTCCCAATATTGCCTGGGCAACGCGCGCGCCATGCCCCGCTTGAGGGTGAGCGTGAAGCCGGGGGGCAGTTTGCACGCGCCCTTGAAGATGGTGCGCGGTTCGGGCACATAGCCGTAGGCGAAATACTCCTCGACGGCCAGCGGGTCGATGTCCCGTGCCAGGCAGGGATGCACCATCAAGGCCTTCAGCTCGGAACTGAAAATGAACTCGCCGGTATCGAGAAACGCGTAATACAACGGCTTGACGCCAAAACGGTCGCGCACCACAAACAGCGTTTCCTGATTGCGATCCCACAACGCAAACGCAAACATGCCCCGAAAGCGCGCAACGCAGGCCTCACCCCAGGCCTCCCAGGCATGGACGATGACCTCGGTATCGGAATGGGTACGAAAGGTGTGACCGAGCGCTTCGAGTTCGGGTACCAGTTCCTGAAAGTTGTAGATTTCACCGTTGAACACGACAACGACCGAGCCGTCTTCATTGAACAATGGTTGCTGGCCGGTGGACAAATCAATGATCGACAAGCGGCGGTGCCCCAGCCCCACGCCCTGCTCCAGGTGCAGTCCCCCCTCATCGGGCCCACGATGAAACTGCGTTTCATTCATGCGATGCAACAAATCGCGTGAAATCTCGTTGCTCCCGCTGATATCAAAAATCCCCGTGATGCCGCACATGCGCGTGTTTCCGTCCCTTGTTGTGTCGAAATTTCAGGCTGCCTGATGGCGTATCAGCGCCGGCGAGCCAGTGTCTTGTCATATACCGCCGCATACGCTTCGGCCATGACGGGAATGCTGAAGCGCTGCACCGCCGCTCGCCGCGCGTTCCCGCCGTGCTCGGCAATACGGGCGGGCACGTCAAGATAAGCCAGCAAGGCCTGTGCCATCCCGGCCACGTTACCCGGCTCGACCAGGCGACCATTCACCCCTTCCTCGACCAGTTCCACATTGCCGCCCACAGCCGTGGCAATGACCGGCAGCCCGCTCGCCAGTGCCTCCAGAATGGTATTGGATATTCCTTCGTTTTTGGACGGCAGGACAAACACGTCAAACACCTGCATGACCTCCGCGATATCCTGACGCTCGCCCGGCATCCAGGCCAGGTGAGCCAGTCTCTCGGCCCGCAGCATTTCCAGACAAACCGTGCGCGCCGGCCCCTCACCGACGATGACCAGCCGCGCACGCTCGGCGCGCTCAGGCTGCTGCCGCACCATCTGGATAAAAGCCCGGGTCAGCAACGGATAGTCCTTGACCTCGACCATGCGGCCCACCGCGCCAAAAACAATGCTTTCGGGATGGGCAAAATCAGGGCGGGGTCCCACACGCGGGACAAACCTGGTGCTGTCGACCCCGTTATAAATCTGGTGCAGCTTGCGCGGCGGGACACGAATGGTCATCCGCAACCAGGTCTCGAGGTCCTGGCTCACCGCAATGTAGTTCGATACCAGCGGCTGCAGCGCACGTCGCATCAGATTGTATTTCCAGTTCTGTCCATACAGGTCGAATACATCACGGCCATGCTCGCCATGCACCGTGGCGCGCACACCCGCAACCGCAGCCACGAGCTGCGCCTCCAGCGCGGCCAGATTACGGGTATGGACCAGATCGGGCTTGAGCCGGCGCAATAGTTTCCACAGTCGCACCGCCCAGCCCAGGCCATGCCCCGGTGCGCGATGCAGTGCATAGAAGTCGACTGGCTGCGCCGTGATGCGCTGGCGAAAATCGCTGTAATCAGTAAGCGCAATCACGCTATGACGATAGCGTTGCGGCGACAGGGTATTGAACAGGTTCACCATGCCATTTTCCATGCCGCCCGTATCGAAACGGTGCACGATGTGCACGATGTGCTCGATCACTGACCGTCGACCTGATCGAGCGTGCGCCCAATCGCCCCACCCATGTCCGTAGCAAATCGCGACAGCGTGGCA
>JANJUT010000189.1 GCA_024710445.1 Thiobacillus sp. | reverse complement strand
CGGCCGACATCGCCTACATTCTGGAAGCGCTACCGCAAAACGAACGGCGGCTGGTGTGGAACCTGGTTGATGCGGAGCACAACGGCGAAATCCTGCTGGAGGTGTCGGACTCGGTTCGCGAAACGCTGATCCAGAACATGGACAAGGCGGAGCTGCTGGCGGCCGCCGAATCGCTCGACACTGACGAAATCGCCGACATTGCGGCCGACCTGCCGCACGATGTGATCCAGGAACTGCTGACCACGCTGGACACGCAGAAGCGCGCCCACCTGCAGTCGGCGCTGGCCTATCCGGAAGACACGGTGGGCGCGCTGATGGATTTCGAGATGGTGACGATCCGCGCAGACGTGACGCTGGAAGTGGCGCTGCGTTATCTGCGCCGGCTGGGCGAACTGCCCGACCAGCTCGACAAGCTGTTCGTGGTCGATCGCGACGACGCGATCATCGGCGTGTTGCCCCTGAAACGCCTGTTGACCACCGACCCCGAAGCCTCGGTTGCAGCGATCATGGTCGAGGACTTTGTGAAGTTTCACCCGGAAGATGAAGCAGACGAAGCCTCGCAGGCGTTCGAGCGCTACGACCTGGTAACCGCGCCGGTGGTCGACGCGCAGGGCCGCTTGATTGGCCGGGTGACAGTGGATGCAGTGGTCGACTTCATCCGCGAATCGGCCGACTCTGACATGCTGTCGATGGCCGGTCTGAAAGAAGAGGAAGACCTGTTCTCGTCGGTATGGCACGCGGCGAAAAACCGCTGGATGTGGCTGGCACTCAACCTGTGCACGGCCTTCATCGCGTCACGTGTGATCGGCACCTTCGAGGGCAGCATCGAAAAACTCGCCGCACTGGCGGCGCTGATGCCAATCATCGCGGGAATCGGCGGCAACTCCGGCAACCAGACCATTACCCTGATCATTCGCGGACTGGCACTCGGCCATGTCACCACGGCCAATGCGCGTCGTCTGGTGCTCAAGGAAATCAGCGTCGCCCTGCTCAACGGTCTGGTGTGGGGCTCGGCGGTGGGCGTCTTCGCCTGGCTGTTGTATGACTACCCGGCGCTGGGCGGAGTGATGGCGCTGGCGATGCTGTTGAACCTGCTGGTCGCAGCGCTTGCCGGCATCTTCATCCCAATGGCTCTGGAGCGTATGAACCGCGATCCGGCAATTGGCTCGTCGGTACTTTTGACCTTCATCACGGACAGCATGGGATTCTTCATCTTCCTCGGCCTGGCCACCATTCTGCTGCTATGAAGCCCACCCGCCCCCATATTGAAGGGCGTGACAGCCGCACGCTGTACGGTCGCCTGCTGGGTTACGTCAAACCCTACTGGCGCATGTTTGCGGTTTCCATCGTTGCCCTGATTTTGACTGCCGCCACCGAGCCGATGCTCCCGGCGCTGTTCAAGCCGCTGCTGGATGAAGGCTTTGTCGCCAAGGACCAGGATTTCATCCGCTGGATTCCGGTTCTGCTGCTGGCGCTGTTTCTGGTACGCGGCGTCACCAGTTTTGTCAGCACCTATTGCATGGCGTGGGTGGGCAGCCGGCTGGTGATGGATTTGCGCGCCGCGATGTTCGACAAGCTGATGACATTGCCAACGCGCTACTTTGACCAGAATCCGAGCGGTCAGCTGATCGCGCATCTCGCCTTCAATGTCACCCAGGTCACGCAGTCGGCCACCAGTTCACTCACCACGCTGGTGCGCGACACCGTGACCGTGCTGGGTCTGCTCGGCTATCTGTTGTGGCTGAACTGGCAGCTGACGCTGATCGTATTCGCGCTGGTGCCACTGACGTTATGGATCGTGCGCATTGCCAGCACCCGTCTGCGCGGGCTGTCGCGCAAGGCGCAGCAGAACATTGGCGATCTCACCCAGGTGGTGGACGAAGCCGTGGGCGGACATCGCGTGGTCAAGCTGTTCGGCGGCGAGGAATACGAGCAAACGCGCTTCCGCCAGGCGGCCAATCTGGCGCGGCTGTTCGAGATGAAGCGCGTGGCGGCCAACGCCGTGTATGAACCCGTCATCCAGTTCATTGCAGCCATCGCACTTGCCGCCATTGTCTATATCGCCGCCGGCCAGGCCTCCAGCAACACCACCACGGTGGGCGGCTTTGTGTCCTTCTTCATGGCCATGCTGCTGCTGTTTGCGCCCTTGAAACGACTGACTGCGGTCAACGACCAGATGCAGCGCGGGCTCGCCGCCGCCGAAACCATCTTCGCCATGCTCGACCAGGATGCCGAACGCGACACCGGTACCCGCACGCTCGACCACATTGAGGGTCGCTTGAGCTTGCACGATGTAACGCTGACCTACCCAGGCAAAATCCAACCCGCGCTGGCCGACATCACCCTCGACATTGCGCCCGGCGAAACCGTGGCGCTGGTCGGCGCTTCCGGCTCGGGCAAGACCACGCTGGCCAATCTGGTGCCACGTTTCTACGATGCCGATGCCGGTGTGATCTCGCTCGACGGCCACGACATCCGTGATATCCGCCTGCAGAACCTGCGCAAGCACATCGCGCTCGTCTCGCAGGACGTCGTGCTGTTCAACGACACCCTGGCGCACAACATCGCCTACGGCGCGAAGCGCGACGCCAGCCTCGACGAGATCCGCGCCGCCT
>JANJUT010000188.1 GCA_024710445.1 Thiobacillus sp. | reverse complement strand
GAACTATGCGCTGGGTGGTTTGCGGGGGCGCTTCATCAACCTGGGACTGGCGCACCAGTCGAATGGCCGTAGCGAAGGCCTGTCGCGCAGCTGGAACCGGGTGTACACCCAGTTTGGATTCGAGCGCGACAACCTGGCGCTGCTGATACGCCCGTGGGTTCGGCTGCCCGAAAGCGATGGCGATGACGACAATCCGGATATCGAGGATTACATGGGCCACGGCGATGTGCTCGCGGTGTACCGCAAGGGCCGCAACGCCTATTCCCTGCTGCTGCGCAACAACCTCAAGAAATCGGATAACCGGGGCGCGCTCAAGCTGAACTGGAGCTTTCCGCTGGTTGGCCGCCTGAAAGGCTACGTGCAGTATTTCAACGGTTATGGTGAGTCGCTGATCGACTACAACCACAAGCAGCAGTCGTTCGGTTTTGGGGTCAGCCTGACCGAAGGCATGTAGCGGTTACGGCGTTTTCGGCAAGGCCCGTTCGATTAGCTGCTTCACGTATTTCGCCGGGATGGCGTAGGTGATGCCGCTGGGGGCGGACAGCGCGGCTTCCTTGGCGCCCTTTACATATACGGAATTGACTACGCCCAGCACCTCGCCGGTTTCCGGGTGCCACACCGGGCTGCCGCTGTTGCCGGGATAGGCAATGGCATCAAGCTCAAACACTTCGTAGGGATCTCTTGCCTGCTTGACGGCACGCACATTCAACTGCGAGGTATTCAGCATCGGGGTGAAAATGGGAATGATGGCGGCGAGGCCGGCACGGTGGGTGCTTGGGTTGAGCCCGAGCACCGAGCCAATCGGAAAACCGGTGAAATAGAGCTGCCAGCCTTCGCGCGCCCGGTCCGAGTCGCCGATCTTCAATGTGGGAATCGGGTCGCCGGAAATTTTCAGCAAGGCCAGATCGCGCGCCTTGTCGGTGGCGATGACTTCGGCAGCACGTACGGACACCTGGCGGTCATGTCCAAGAAACACGGCATGGATTTCCTTTTTTTCGCTGTTGAGCGGCTTGCTGAAGGTGTGGGCGCACGATACGACATAGTGCCCGTCCAGCACGGCAAATCCGGTACCCATCAGATTGGCGCGTGGGCCGCCAGTCGGGTTGAAGGTGCCCACCCCGACCACGCCAGGCTTGATGCTCAGCAGCATATCCGACACGTCGGCCCGCGCAGGCGTGCTGAACAGTAGTACGGCCAGCACCCAACTGGTATGCGGTTTGCTGATGAACTGGCGAGCAAGCAAACGGACCCGGTCGGGCATCGCAGCGCAAATTCGATACAATCCGGACAGTAGCATAGACAGACTATTCATAAGGGAATCCAAGTATGAGCGTTGTTGCGGTTGTTGGGCTGGGTTATGTGGGGCTGCCACTGGCAGTGGAATTCGGCAAGAAAATGACCACCATTGGTTATGACCTTTCGGTTGAAAAAATCGAACAGTACCGTCGATTCTGTGACCCTACTGGCGAAGTATCAACGAATGACCTCAAGGCTGCCACGCAGCTTACCGTGACCACCGATCCAGCCGACCTGGCCCAAGCCGACTACATCATTGTCGCCGTGCCCACGCCCGTTGACGAGGCACATATCCCCGATTTTTCACCGCTGGTCGGCTCCAGCACCACCGTCGGCAAGCACATGAAAAAGGGCGCCACCGTGGTGTACGAGTCCACAGTCTACCCCGGTGCCACCGAAGAGGTCTGTATCCCGATTCTGGAAAAGCTGTCCGGGATGAAGTGGCTGCAGGATTTCCATGTCGGCTATTCGCCCGAGCGGGTGAATCCCGGCGACAAGGAACGGACGATTACAAAAATCGTGAAAGTGGTGTCGGGCGACGATGCCGCCACGCTGGACAAGGTGGCCAATCTCTATAGCAGCGTGATCACCGCCGGCGTCCACCGTGCCAGTTCGATCAAGGTGGCCGAAGCCGCCAAGGTGATCGAGAACACCCAGCGCGACCTCAATATCGCGCTGATGAACGAGTTGTCGCTGATTTTCCACCGCATCGGCATCGACACGCTGGAAGTGCTGAAGGCCGCCGGCACCAAATGGAACTTCCTGCCCTTCCGCCCGGGTCTGGTCGGCGGCCACTGCATCGGCGTTGACCCCTATTACCTGACCCACAAGGCAGGCATGCTGGGCTATCACCCGCAGGTCATCCTTGCCGGCCGCCGCATCAACGACGGCATGGGCGCCTATGTGGCGCAGGAAACCGTCAAGAACATGATCGCCAACGGCGTGCAGGTGAAGGGTGCCAGGGTCAATGTACTGGGACTTACCTTCAAGGAAAACTGCCCTGATTTGCGCAATTCAAAAGTCGTCGACATCATCCGCGAGCTGCAATCCTTTGGCTGCGATGTGCATGTGCATGACCCCTTGGGCGAATCGAAAGAGGCCAAGCATGAGTATGGCATCAGCCTGACCGCGTGGGATGACCTCCCGCAATGCGACGCCATCATCGCCGCCGTCTCGCATAGCGAATATCTGGAAAAGAGCTTTGCTGACCTAACCGCCAAACTGAAACAAGGTGGTGCGTTTACCGACGTGAAATCGGCCTACGATCCGGATACGGTCAAAGCTGCGGGCTTTGCGCTCTGGAGACTGTAATGACGGCATTTGATGCGTTGAAAAAGACGCTCGCAGCCGAGCCAAAAACCTGGCTGGTGACCGGCATCGCCGGTTTCATCGGCAGCAATCTGGCCGAAGCCCTGCTACTGCTCGACCAGCGTGTCGTCGGCCTCGACAACCTGGCCACCGGCCACGAAAAGAATCTGGCCCAAGTGCAGGCCCGCGTCGGTGCCGAGCGCTGGGCACGCTTCAGCTTCACGCGCGGCGACATCTGCGATATCGATACCTGCCATGCCGTCTGCAAGGGGGCCGATTACGTGCTGCACCAGGCTGCACTCGGTTCGGTACCACGCTCGCTGGAAGACCCGCTGACCACCCACGCTGCCAATAACACCGGATTTCTCAATATGCTGGTGGCGGCGCGCGACGCGAAAGTGAAGCGCTTCGTCTACGCAGCTTCCTCTTCCACCTATGGCGACCATCCCGGCCTGCCCAAGGTCGAGGACGTCATCGGCAAGCCGCTCTCCCCCTATGCTGTGACCAAGCTGGTGAACGAACTGTATGCCGACGTATTCGGCCGCTGTTACGGCATGGAATCGATCGGCCTGCGCTACTTCAACATCTTCGGCCGTCGCCAGGATCCCAATGG
>JANJUT010000145.1 GCA_024710445.1 Thiobacillus sp. | reverse complement strand
GCGCAAAGCGAAACAGCGTCTGGATCTGCTCCATCTGCGCGGCGCCGATGCGCTTGTGCGGGTCGTAGGCCTTGGTGGTGTAGCGGGTGGTGGCGATCTGGGTGATGTTCATGGCGTGAATTCAATTCTTCTTTATCAAATCAAACTAGCGTGATCGCTCAATTGCTGTAAACCGTGGTACGTCCCCGATTATTCCTGGCTTTGATCTGGATCATAGAAGCGCAGGGGCTTGCTGTAGAAGCGTCTGTTCGGCGATGGCGCCAAAAAACTGCCGTGTCATGGAAAAGAAGCGACTGAGTTTACCGTTTGTAGGTATGAGGTCCACTGCGGCCAAGTCAGCAACGTTCCAGTGCTTAATAGTGTGCTCATCATACAGCCGCTCCAGCTCGGCCCACCATTGCTGACGCCGAGTGACCAGAAATGGGCTGTTCAAATTGAGATTATCGATGGTGTACTGAGCCTGGTGTCGCTCTTGAGCGTTGAGTCCAGCAGACGGCACAATCCGCCCGTCGGAGAGGTACGCGAAGAACCGGCGGCAATCGGGGCGATGAGGCGAAATAAACAAGAACATATCCACCGGGCCATGTGCTCCAGTTTTTCCCGCAGCATGTCCGCCGAAGATTTCTTTGTTCCGCGCATTGAAAGCTCCCAGGTCATTGCTGTGCAATGCACTTGCCGTCAGATTGGCGTAGTCAAACGTGCGTTGTGGGTTTTGCCCTTTATTCTCCACATGCTCGATGTGATAGCCCAGCCCCTCTTCGTCAGCTCGTAACTCGCTGTAGCAGCACAGGTGATATTGCTCGGCAAGCAGGCTCTGCAAAACTTCATCCTTGTGACCAAAACCACCCCAGCGACGGGTCGCCTGCACGGGTGTCAACGGTGGATTGCTGTGCGACTGATTGAGATGAAAGCTTCCATTGCCCTGCTTCTGAATCGCCCTCATCGCTTCATAGCCTCCTGCCGTTGAATACTGCGTTGGAGGCGTTTGAGCTGGGGATGTTTCTCACCAAGAATCGTCTCAAGTTTGTTCATGAGTTCGATAGCTTGTTGTTTTTGGTATTGCCCTTGGTCCACCCACTCAGTCAAGCGTTGCAAATCAACTTTTTCGGCCACAGGCGGCTGTGGATCGACAAGCATGACGCTGTGCATGACGTCGCCGCTCGGCTCACCATAGGTCATGGCGAGAGGTGGTCCCGCTACAACTTTGCCGTTGGCATCTGTGCCAATGACGCGGATATTTTCGCGTTTGACAGTACTGAGGACTTGCGGACTGTGAGTAGTTACGATGAACTGGGTATTACGGAATGTCTGCATCAAGTCGGTCACGATACGCTGTTGCCAGCCCGGATGGAGATGCAGATCAACTTCGTCGATAAGTGCGATGGCGGGCAAATCGAGCGGGTTCGTGTCCTGCATCCCTTGAGGCAGCAGACCATTATTGGCTTGTGCCATGCGGCGAGCGAGGTCCATGGTCAGCCCCAGCACAACACGGTAGCCATCACTGAGCTGACTGATACGCAGGGTACGGGTAACACCATCGGGCATGTCGCGATCGATGACGAAACGCAAGGGGCGGATTTCAGTTCGTGGATTACGGAACCCTGACGACAAAAGCCTTTCGATGGCGGTCCGAACCACCTGAAGTTCCGGGTGTATGTAATCAAAGTCGCGACGCGCATCTCGCTCACGACGTTCGGCATCCTCCATCGCATTAAACCACTCGAAGGCAGCACGGAATCTGGAATCTGGATCCAATGCACCAGCCAGTGCGTCAAAGCGAGAGAAGTTTTTCTTGAAGCCGCGACGGCGCTGAACCTCTTCCCGGACGACCCGGTTGGTACCGTAGTAAGCAATTACGGGGAGGAAATACGGTTTCTGCCTTGATTCTGCCTGCACGAGATTGAGTGTGTATTCATCAAGCTCTTTACGGCCACGTGCCAGCAAACCTAGTTGTGTTTCTGAAAGTTGTTTTTTGATCGTCGCAGTGGTCACCGCTCCATCGCGCTTGCGCCCACCTGACCAGATGACTGGCCGGTCATCGTGAGTGCGGCCTGCCCAAGCCAACATCATGAATGGCTCACGACGCTCGCCAGTGGAGATGCGCAAGTCGGTTTCTTTGCTGGTGATGCCTGTAATACCGGGCAATTTGGTAAGGTAACGACCAAAACCAATGGCAATCGCATCGAGTAATGCCGTCTTGCCAGCACCGTTGTCGGCAATGATTACCGTTAATCGCTTGCCAAATTCCAGAGTGAGGTCGGCAAAGCACCGGAAATTGATCAGATGCAGTTGCTCCAGTTTCATGGGGTCACTCCTGGCAAGCTCGAACGGGCTAACAGCTGATCGAGGTCGAGATTAATACTTGTCACCACCTCATGCTTTTTGGAGAACAGTTTAGAATAACGCGGAGGGTTCATGTGTTGCATTTCGAAAAAGGCGCAAATTTGTTTTCTCTCCATGGCTTTCCCACGGGAGTGCGGATCAACCGAGAAGACTCAAAGCGAGTCATAGACGGCATCGTCCGGGTTGTCCCATACCTTGCGCAGGCTCGGTTCCGCAGTCTTCATCGCGGCACGGGTAAGCTGGTCGTCACGGTCGCGCTGATGCAGAAAATCGATAAAGTCCTCCACCTCGGCGATACGCTCCGGCGGCAGGCTTTCGAGTTTATCGATGAGGTCGCGGATGTGGTTGCGTTCGGTTGCCATCGTGGTGTCCTCGCGTAGCTTGGGCCGTGGCATGCGCCGTTTTCCTGCTTTGGACCAATTTCCTTGTGCCAACTATGGGAAGTTGGGCAGTGATCGTCAAGTCCGGGAATGAAAACGGCGGCCAATGACCGCCGTTTGCTTTATTGATTACCCCTCACCCCTGCCCTCTCCCTGGGGGAGAGGGAGTGAAGGTTCGGGAGCGGTGGGCGGTTAGGTCTTCTTCGCCTTGCTCCTGCGCAGCCGCGACAGCAGCCTTCTGGCCAGCTCGCCGAACAGTTCGGTCTGCGTCGGGTGCGGGTGGATGGCGTTGCCGACCTGTTCCAGGGTCATCCCGCCGCTGACCATCATCACCGCCTCGCCGATCAGGGTGTCGGTGTGGTCGGCCAGGAGGTGGACGCCGATGATTTTGTTGGTGGCCTTGTCGGCGACGATCTTGATCAGGCCGTGGGTCTCGCCGGTGATCATGGCCTTGGCGTCGATGTTGAGCGGGACCTTCACCTCGGCAGCGTCGATACCTCTCGCCTTGGCCTGTTCCATGGACAGGCCGACGAATCCGGCCTCGGGGCGGGTAAAGATCACGCCGCTGTCCTTGGCTTCGTCGTAGTGCATGTCCTCGCCGAGGATCGTCGCGGCGGCGACGCGGCCCTGCTGGCCGGCGGTGTGGGCCAGCATGTAGCCGCCGATGACGTCGCCCACGGCGAAGATGTGCGGCACGCTGGTGCGGCAGCGCTTGTCGGCCTTGAT
>JANJUT010000117.1 GCA_024710445.1 Thiobacillus sp. | reverse complement strand
TGGCGCGCCTGCCGCTCGCCAGCCCGGCAGACGCTGCGCAACAACTGGTGGTGGCGCTGCATGCGCTCAACCGTTATCCGCTGAGTGCCGATGACCGGCATGCCCTGATGGCACTGTATCGACCGGTCGTGCGGTCCGTGGCCGGCAGCCTCGAATCGATGCTCTCGGATACCGGCGTGCCCCCTCATGCGCAGCAGCGACAAACAGGGGAGGTGCTGCGCGAACTGCTGGCCGAGCACGGCATCGGCTACAAGCAATTGCTGCTGACGATGATCAATCGACGCTTCGGACGGGCATCTCCCCAATCCCTGGCTGAAGTCACGACTCACCTCATCAGCGCGCTGCGTGATCTCCAGCACGCCTGTTACCTGACTTACTGTGTGCTGCCCGATGGCCTGTGGCTGGAAATGCACCAGATATTCCAGCTGGCAAAATCCACCGGCCTGGCCGACAGCGCCATCGGCGACCTGCCGCCTGCCAGTCTCGTCTATCGCCAGGCCCTGTTGCTGGCGCTGGCCGATCCGCCGCACATGAGCCGCGACGAGTTTGCCTATACCCGGATGTACCTTGATCATCTGGGCACGCAGGCGAGCCTGACGCCCCTGACGAATTCCGTCCCGGAAAATGGTTTTATCGTGGCAACGGATAGCGACTGTGGTCCCGGCCAGCTCGCCGCCGGCCCGAAAGCTGACTATCTGTGGCTCGATACCGACGCCCTCTGCCGGCAACTGCATGATCTGGCCTTGCGCTTGCGCTCAGGCGATGCGCCCGAGCGCATGGGACTGCCGCAAGGCATGGAAAACGGCTTGAGCCTGAGCCTCGGCAAACGCCTGATCAAGCAGTGGCGCAGCGGTGCACAACGCGCATTCAAGCGTTATGCCGCCTCCGGCAGCACGATGCAGGTGGTGGCGGGCGTCAGCGCGATACACCGTTTGCTGGAACTGGTGCCGCAAACGCCCGAACTCGACATGGACGCCGAAACCGATCTGCCCATTCACGATGTCAGCCCCCTGTTTGCCGCGCCCGCTGCGGTCAATGCCAGCCACTGGACCATCAGCAACGACAGCGCAACGGGTCTGGCACTGAGTGGCACACCTGATGCGCCGCTCAATCTGAAAGTCGGCGATGCGCTGGCCATACGACCCGACGATGCTGCCAGCTGGTCGCTGGCGGTCATCCGCTGGATCAGGATGCGCGATGCACGACGGGTGGAACTCGGCATCGAGCGTTTGTCGCCGCGCATGCAGCCGGTGTGGGTGCGTCCCCTGCGAGGCCACCGCAAAACCAGCCCGGAACCGGCGCTATTCGTTCCCGGCCTGCCCGCGCTGAAACAGCCCGACCGTCTGCTGCTGCCACGCAATCTGTATCAGGTGGGCATGGATGCCGAGGTATGGCATACCCCGCATCAATACACACTCTCCTTCGGTCAACGCCTGGAGCGCACCCCCGGTTACGATCTGATCGACTTCACCATTTTTGCCGACGAACCTTTTCATGACTGACATTCTTGTGTTGTATTACAGCGCGCACGGCAGCGTGCGCGGCATGGCGCAACTCATTGCGCGCGGCATCCATCAGGTACCTGGCGCCTCGGCCCGCCTGCGCACCGTGCCGCCGGTGGCGCCGCGCACCCAGCAGACCGAACCCCCGGTGCCGGAAGAGGGCGCACCCTATGTCGAACTGAGCGATCTGGAACAATGCGCCGGCCTCGCGCTCGGCTCACCCACCCGCTTCGGCAACATGGCGGCCCCCCTGAAATACTTTCTCGATACCACCGGCGCGCTGTGGGCCAAAGGCACGCTGGCGGGCAAACCCGCCGCCGTGTTCACCTCCACCGCCAGCCTGCACGGCGGTCAGGAAACCACGCTCACCAGCATGATGCTGCCGCTGCTGCATCACGGCATGCTGATCACCGGCCTGCCCTACACCTTGCCCGAAGTCACCCACACCAGCAGCGGCGGCTCACCCTACGGCGCCACCCACTGGGCCGGCGCCAACGACGACAAACCGCTGACCGACGAAGAGCGCACCCTGTGCATCGCCCTCGGCAAACGGCTCGCCGAAACCGCAATGAAGCTGACAGCATGAGCCACCCGGCGAGGGACCCGCGCAGCGGGATCGACGGCCAGGCGAATGCTGCCGGAGGCCGACATGAAGGTGCGTGCCAGATGAAAACCGTTGTGAGGCCGAGCACATGAGCCACCCGGCGAGGGGCCCGCGCAGCGGGAGCGACAGGCAGGCGAGAACCGTTGCAAGGCCGAGTGCATGAAAGTCCTGCAAACGCTATCCAGCGCCAGCCTGATCGCGCTGATTTTTTTGTGCGTGGCGTGGGAGTTATGGCTGGCGCCGCTGCGCCCCGGCGGCTCGACTCTGGTGCTGAAAGCCCTGCCGCTGCTGCTGCCGCTGATGGGCATCCTCAAGGGCCGCCGCTATACCTACCAATGGGCGCCGATGCTGGTGCTGGGCTACTTCACCGAAGGCACGGTGCGCGTCTGGTCGGATAGCGGGCTGTCGGCATGGCTCGCCGGAGTGGAGACGCTGTTGTCGGTGGTATTTTTCTTCGCGGCGATTTATTACGCCAAACTGAGCGCGCCCTCGCGGCGTAACCGATAAATAACGGCTGACGCTTATTGCGCGGCGGGCAAGGTCAGGACTGCCCGCAACCCTCCGAGCGGCGAATCCGCCAGCACGACCAGACCACCATACATGCGGGCCAGATCGTCGACGATGGCCAGTCCGAGTCCGCTGCCGGGAACCTGCTGATCGGCCCTGACGCCGCGGCGGAGCATGGCCTCCCGCTGCGCCGCGGCGATGCCTTTGCCGTCGTCGTCGACGCGGATCACGAGCCGGTCCTGTTCGATGACGGCATCGATCTCGACGCGGTGCGATGCCCACTTGCACGCGTTGTCGAGCAGGTTGCCGAGCATTTCCTGCAAATCCTGCACTTCGCCGCGAAACGCCAAAGTTGCCGGTATCGGCTGAACCACCAGATCGAGATTCCGCCCGGCATGAATGCGCCGCATGGCCCGCACCAGTCCATCGACGATGGGGCCGAGCGGCGTCCGCGCGCCCGGCAGGCGAACCGCGGCCGCGGCCTGCGCCCGCGCCAGGTGATAATCCACCTGCCTGCGCGCCATCTCGGTCTGGGCGGCCACCAGACGCGCCAATGCATCGTCCTTGCCGTCGGCTGCATTGGCGAGGACACTCAAGGGCGTTTTCAGCGCATGGGCGAGATTGCCCGCCTGGGTGCGGGCACGCTCGACGACTTCGGCATTTCGCGCCAGCACGGTGTTGAATTCCTCGACCAGCGGCATGATTTCCGCCGGGAACACCCCCTCCATCCGCTGCGATTCACCGCCGTGCACGCGCCCGAGCGCAGCGCGCAGCTTCTGCAGCGGCGCCAGTCCGACGAAAACCTGCACCAGTGCCGCCAGCGCCAGCCCGAGGCCCAGCACGCCCAGCGCCAGCCAGAGTTCCTTGTTGAAGCGCGCCACCGGCTCGATCATCAGGCCTTCGTCGGCGGCGACGATCAGCCGCAGCGGCAGCACGTCGATCCGCACGCTGCGCTCGATCATTCCCAGCATCTCCCCTTGCGGGCCGGCGATGCGGTGCTGGTGGATGTCCCCGCTGGCGGGCGCATCCGCGGGCACGTGCAGCACCTGATCCCACAGGGAGCGCGAGCGCATCACGGCCGGGCTTGCCGGAAGACCGGGACCGGCGAGGCGGTCGATCTGCCAGTAGAGACCCGCAAATGGCTTGTTGAGGCGAGGGTCGCTCAACGGCATCGCCAGCATCGGCTGGCCTTGATCGTCGAGCACCAGCTGGGCGGTCAGCTGGTCGAGATGGGTTTTCAGTTCGGCATGAAACTGCAGTTCCACATGCTGGCGAAACATGTTGCCCAGACCCCAGCCGGCAACGAGGATGGTGGCGGCAATCCAGAACAGCGTGCCCAGCAGCAGACGAAAGCGCAGCGAGCCGCGCAGGGTGGCCAGCGTCATTGCGGGTTGACGAGGCGATAGCCCATGCCGCGCACGGTTTCGATCAATCCGGGCGGCAGCTTCTTGCGCAGGCGGCCGATGAAAACCTCGACGGTGTTGGAGTCGCGATCGAAATCCTGCGCGTAGATGTGCTCGACCAGATCGCTGCGGGAAACCACCTCGCCCGCGTGGTGCATGAGATACGCCAGCACGCGGTATTCGTGGCTGGTCAGCGTCAGCGCCCGGCCCTCGACGGTGACGCGGTTGTTGCGGGTGTCCAGCGTCACCGGGCCGCAGGCCAGCTCGGCGCTGGCATGGCCGCCGGCGCGGCGGATCAGCGCGCGCAGGCGCGCCAGCAGTTCTTCCATGTGGAAGGGTTTGGTCAGGTAATCGTCGGCGCCGGCATCGATGCCGGCCACTTTTTCGTGCCAGTTGTCGCGCGCGGTAAGGATCAGCACCGGCATGGTGCGCCCGGCGTCGCGCCATTTTTTCAGCACGGTGATGCCATCCATTTGCGGCAGGCCAAGGTCCAGAACGACCGCGTCGAAGGGTTCGGTGTCGCCCATGAAGTGGGCGTCGAGGCCGTTATGCGCCACATCGACCGCATAACCGGCCTCGCGCACGCCCTCGGCCAGGTGCTCGGCCAGCATCGGCTCATCTTCCACCACCATGATGCGCATCAGCGTGCCGCTCCACTGCGGCCATCCTTGGCCTTCGGCCCCTTGATGCCGAGCAGCTTGCCGTCGCGGGCATCGATCTCGAGCCTGACCAGCGCCCCGCCCGCGCGCAGCAGCTTGATCTCGTAAATCCAGCGCGTGTCCCCGCGCTCCAGTTCGACTTCCATGATCTGTCCCGGATAGTCGCGCTCGACCCGTTCCAGGATCGTGCGCAAGGGCACGATCTCGCCGGATTCCAGCGCCCGGCGGGCGCGATCGTGGTCGTGCCCGTCGCCGGCCTGGCCTGCCCCGGCACCCAGGAGCGCCAGCAGCAGCGCGGCGGAAAGCGCCGCGCGCAATCCTCTCGACGATTTCCTGCCTGGCATCGCGGACTCCGGAATGGGTTTTTTCATGAGTTTGTTTTAACCCCGCAAGCCTGAACGCAGGATGAACGGCGGATTCACCTTCGGTTCAGTTCAGTGCGGGCAAAGTGCAGCTTCACATCCATCGTAAAGGAGAAAAACCATGCACCGGAAGCTTGCCGTCCCCCTGGGCATTGTCGCCATGATCCTGTCCACCTCGCTCTTCGCTGGCCCGCGCGAAGATCTGCTGGCTCAATACGCTACCGCAGCCAGGACAGAGACGCCAACTTTTTCCGGATTCTCCGCCGCGCGCGGGAAGACCCTGCACACCCAGAAATTTTCCGGCGGCAAGCCCGACACGCCTGCCTGCACCGCCTGCCACGGCGAAAATCCGCGCGGCGCCGGCCGCACCCTGACCGGCAAGGACATCGAAGCCGTGGCCGTATCGGTCACGCCGAAGCGCTATACCAACCCGGCCAAGGTTGAAAAGTGGTTCAAGCGCAATTGCAGGGAAGTGCTCGGGCGCGAATGCACGGTGCAGGAAAAAGGCGACTGGATCACCTACATGGCGAGCCAGTAAGCGATCGACACACCCTCATTTCACAAGGAGCATCCCATGAACATCCCCTACCGCCCGCTCGCCCTTGGCCTGGTTGCGCTCGCCTTTTCCGCCATCGTGCTGCAAAGAGCCCAGGCCGGCGGCGACGACTACTTCCCCCCGGTTGTCGACCCTCTGGTCAAGGAGGAATGCGGCAGTTGCCACATTGCCTTCGCCCCCTCGATGCTCCCGGCCAGTTCGTGGAAACGCATGATGGGCAATCTGAAAGACCACTTTGGCGACGACGCCAGCCTCGATGCGGATACCGCCGCCAGGATTACCAGCTATCTCGTCACCAATGCAGCCGACACGGGCGGCAGGCGTTACAGCAGCAAGCTGCTGCGCGGTATCGCGCCGAACAGCGCCCCCCAGCGTATTACCGAGTTGCCGAAATGGGTCAGTGAACACCGCAAGGTCCCCGCCTGGGAATGGAAGCACAAGGATGTACGCACCAAGGCGAATTGCGTCGCCTGCCATGCCGATGCGGAGCGGGGCTTCTATGAGGACTGATGCTGCCCCGGCCTGGTTCATGAATACCGGATGAACGGATGCTTCAGAACAGGTTCAGGCGCCCGCTCGCACAATGAATGCACGGTCATCGATTAAACCGCAACCAAAGGAGATTTTCATCATGCGCACCACGACCATTCTTTCTGCTTTCGCCCTTGGCGCCGGACTGGTGGCCGGCAGTGTCGTACTTGCCCCCGCGTTCGCCGAGGATGACCGACCTGCCCGCACCAGCGAGCGCCAGTGGCTGTCGATTCCGCAGATTCACGACAAGCTCGTTGCCGCCGGATACCGCAACATCGAGAAGATCGAACGCGAGGACGGCGGCTATGAAGCCCGCGCCACTCACCGCAATGGCGAACGGGTCAAGCTGTATCTCAACCCGCAGACGGGAGAGATCCGCAATCGTCAGGAGCGCGAGACCAGGCGTGACAAGAACGGCAGTTGGGGGTACACGCAGGGCCAGCGCAATTCCGCCGACTGCAACGAGCGGCGCTGCCGCGACGACCTGCCGCAAAAGGCCGCCACCACGCCGCCGGCAGGCAAATAATCCGTGCGGAATCCAGCCATGAAGACCCTGCTCGCCGGCCTCATTTCCCTGGTCACCCTGGCCTGGGGGTGGGACGTCCTGGTCGCGGGTGGCGCCTCCGGCGGCAGCGCCCCCTGGGTCATGCGCCAGGAGGGCCTCTACCTGAGCGGCCTGCTGTCGATCGCCCTGATGTCCCTGGCGATGCTGCTGGCAGCCCGGCCAACCTGGCTCGAAGGGCCGCTGGGCGGCCTCGACCGCATGTATCGAACACACAAATGGGCGGGCATTCTTGCCGTCGGCTTTGCCGCCCTGCACTGGCTGATCGAGATGTCGGACGACATCCTGAAGGCCCTGTTTGGCCGTGCGGGACGCGTGCCGAAGGACAACGACACCGGCCTGCTGGAAATCCTGCGCGATCTCGCCGAGGACATGGGCGAGTGGGCGATTTACGCCGTGCTCGCGATGCTGGCGCTGACCCTGTGGAAACGCTTTCCATACCGGCCATGGCGCTTCCTGCACCAGACGATGCCGGTGCTCTATCTGATGCTCGCCTTCCATGCACTGTTGCTGGCGCCCGTCGACTACTGGGCGCAGCCGGTGGGCGGGCTGCTCGCCCTGCTGCTGGGCGGCGGCGTGTACGGCAGCGTGCATTCCCTGGCCGGGCACATCGGTCGCTCGCGCCGGGTGCAGGGCAAGGTCATTGCCGTCGAGCATCCGGCTGCGGACATCGTTGCCGTGCGCTGCCAGCTCGACCAGGGCTGGCGCGGGCATCGTCCCGGCCAGTTCGCCTTCGTCACCTTCAACCGCGGCGAGGGGCCGCATCCCTTCACCATTGCCAGCGCAGACCGCGGCGACCGCACCCTTTCCTTCCAGATCAAGGCGCTGGGCGACTACACCCGCGACCTCGCCGACCGGCTGCAGCCAGGGCAGGCGGTGACGGTCGAAGGGCCCTACGGTCGCTTCGACCTCGATCGCCGCAATCTGCGGGCGCAACAAATCTGGGTAGCTGCCGGCATTGGCGTCACGCCCTTCCTCGCCTGGCTCGAAGCGCTGCAGGACAACCCCGGCCAAGCCCCCGCCGCCGACCTGCATTACTGCACGCGGGATCGTGAAACCGACCCTTTCATCGCCCGCCTGGAATCGCTTTGCGCGTCCCTGCCCGGCATCAAGCTGCAGGTGCACGGTTCCCGGCAGGGAGAAGTCCTGACCGCCGCCGGCATGCTGGCCGCCAAGGATCGGTCCCGCCGCACCGAGGTCTGGTTCTGCGGGCCACAAGGCCTCTCGGAAAAGCTCAGGAAGAGTTTGGACACCACCTGGCCGGGAAATCTCCGGTTCCATCAGGAGGCGTTCGAAATGCGCTAGCGACCCGCGCAGCGTTTCTCCGGGAAGCCTGCACATGAAAGCCCTGCAAATGGTGGCCAGCGCCAGCCTGATCGCGCTGATTTTTTTGTGCGTGGCGTGGGAGGTATGGCTGGCGCCGATGCGGGTGCTGGGCTACTTCACCGAAGGCACGGTGCGCGTCTGGTCGGATAGCGGGCTGTCGGCATGGCTCGCCGGAGTGGAGACGCTGTTGTCGGTGGTATTTTTCTTCGCGGCGATTTATTACGCCAAAC
>JANJUT010000109.1 GCA_024710445.1 Thiobacillus sp. | reverse complement strand
ACCGGGAAGACGCGCGAGCCCGGCACGATGCCCTCAACGTCGCTTTGCGGCATGAGAAACAGGCGGTCTCCCGAAAAACCCACCACCTCGGCCTCGAGCTGCGAGCCATTGGGCAGGGGAACGGTGCAGGCGCTGCCGACCGGCAGTTTGAGGCCGACCGCTTCCATCACCAGACCGGCCACGCGCGTGACGCGTCCCGACACCTGCATCGGCTCGGCAATGGCCAGCAGTTCGCTGCAATCCTGCAGGTAGGCTTTCCAGCGGGTGGTATGGGCCTGGGTATCCATCAGGCAACCAGCCAGTCCGATTCCTTGCCGAGCGCGGCAGTCAGGCGCTGCCAGCGGGTGGGCAAGGATGCATCAATTTGATTGTTGGCCGTTTCAACCCGGCAGCTGCCGGGTTCCAGTTGCGTATCGCTGGTGAGTTGCCAGCCTATCTTGGTCAGTTCGTCGCCCATACCCTCCTGCACCAGAACCACGTCGCCTGGATTCAGGTACAGCATGGCCGGCTGGCTGAATGCCGGCAGATAGCGCACGGCCTCACGCACGATGGGAATGATCCGTTCGGGTTGCACCGCCAGCGTGGATTTGAAAAGCGCCCGCGCAAGGTCGATCGACAAATCCAGCACCTGCTGGGAGATGGCCTCATCGGCCTGGTTGATTTCAGCGGAGAAGGCATCGACCAGATTGCGCAGCCGGGCTGTTTCAAGGGCAGCTTCCTTGCGTCCCTCGGCGATTCCTTCGGCATGGCCGGCGTCGTAGCCTTCCTGCCGGGCTTGCTCCTGAATGGCGCTGATCTGTTCGATGGTCGGAAGCGAAACGCCGTTGTAATCGTCATTTTTCGCGGATTTGCCGCCTGTCTCGAAGCTGTCCAGTTCCCATGGCTGGCAACTCGTCTGGTCTTCCTTGAGGATGACGCAACTAGACATATGCTTCTTCTCCCTTTGCCCCAAGTGAAATCTGGCCTTCATCAGCAAGGCGACGGACGATCACCAGGATTTCCTTCTGCTGGGCCTCCACTTCGGACAAACGGACCGGACCTTTGGATTCGAGGTCCTCCTTCATCATTTCTGCGGCACGTTGCGACATGTTCTTGAATATTTTTTCGCGCATCTCTTCCGAGGCGCCCTTGAGCGCGATGATGAGCGAATCGGACTGCACCTCGCGCAACAGCAACTGGATGCCGCGATCCTCGATGTCCAGAATGTTCTCGAATACGAACATCTGGTCCATGATCTGCTGGGCCATGTCGGGATCGTAGTTTTTCAGGTGCTCCATGGCGGAGGACTCGTTGTCGCCGCCCATGAAGTTGAGGATATCCGCTGCCACGTTGATCCCGCCCATGACCTGCTTCTTCATGACGTCGTTGCCGGACAGCAATTTGGCCATCACATCATTCAGTTCGCGCAGCGCCGTGGGTTGTACCCCACTCAACGTGGCGATGCGCAGCAACACGTCGTTGCGCAGACGTTCCGTGAAGTTGTTGAGCACGTCGCAGGCCTGGTCGCGCTCCAGATGCACCAGGATGGTTGCGATGGTCTGGGGATGCTCGTTATGGACGAGATCGGCGACCGATTCGGGGTCCATCCATTTCAGGCTTTCGATGCCGCTGGAATCGCCGCCGCCGCCCAGGATCCGGTTCAGCAGCGAGGACGCCTTGTCATCGCCCAGTGCCTTGGTGAGCACGCTGCGGATATAGTCATCCGAATCCACGCCCAGCGATGAATTCTGGTCTGCAATCTGATTGAAGTCATGCAGCACCGTTTCCACTTCATTCTGCGCGATGGATTTCATGCTGGTCATGGCCGCGCCCAGTTTCTGGACTTCTTTTGGACCGAGAAACTTCATCACCTCTGATGCGCCTTCCTCGCCCAGCGCCAGCATCAGGATTGCGCCTTTGACGACGCCGCTGTTGTCACTCATTGCTGCCTACCCAGGTTTTAACGATATTGGCGACCACGCGTGGATCTTCGCTGGCCATTCTTTGCGCACGTGAAAGGTTGTCCTGATAATTCCGCTGGCCGTCCGGCAAGCCCATCATTCCGCCATTGGCACCAACCTGTGCGTGTAAGTCATGGCTGGGGCCGGGCGGCGGAAGCAGCGGTGTTTCGGATATCTTCTTCAGCAGGGGCTTGAGCATGCGCAGATACAGCAGCAGGAGTGCGATTGCCATCAGGATGTACTTGCCGGTGTCCTTGGCCATCTGGATATTTCCGGGTTCTTTCCATAGCGGCAGTTCGGGTATGGCTTCCTGTTCCGTGGTTGCAAAGGGGCTGTTCACCACGTTGAGGGTATCGCCACGCTCCTGGTTGAAGCCCATGGCTTCCTTGACCAGATTGGTGATCTGGGTGGTTTCGGCTTCGCTCAAGGGTTTCATCGAAACCTTGCCGGCCTTGTCGGTGGTTTTCTTGTAATTGACGACCACGGCAACGGACAGGCGCTTCAGGCCACCGCTGCCTTGCTGCACATATTGAATGGTCTTGTCGATTTCGTAATTGACCGTCGCATCCTTGCGGATGTTGGCAGTGGGCGTGGCGGCCTGGCCCGAGCCTGCGGCTTGCCCTGCTGCAGTGATTGGCGCGGTGGCGGGAGCGGGTGGCTGGTTGGTGAGCGCACCCGGTACGCCGCCGGCAATGGCGCCGCCGTTCGTGGATTCGCTGGTCTGCTGGCTGCGGACCACCATGGCCTCCGGCGTCTGGTTCGGCTTGTAGGATTCAACCGCCTGCTCGCTGCGGGAGAAGTCCACATCGGCCGTCGCCTCGGCCCGCACATTGTTGGGGCCAACAATCGGGGTGATGATGGATTCGATGCGCTTGGTGATGCTTTGCTGCAGATCCTGCACGTATTTGATCTGGCTCGGGTCCATGCCATTGATGCTGGCGGTCTTGCCGGTCTCGGACAGCAGATTGCCGTTCTGGTCGACGATGGTTACGTTCTTGACCGGCAGTTCGGGCACGCTGCTGGCGACCAGATGTACGATGGCGCTGACCTGCTGCGTATCCAGGGTACGTCCGGGATGCAGATTGAGCAGTACCGAGGCCGTGGGGGCTTTCTGCTCGGACACGAAGACCGAATCCTTCGGCATGGCCAGATGCACGCGCGCGGCCTGCACCGAAGAGACCGATTCGATCGAGCGTGCCAGCTCACCTTCCATGGCACGCTGGAAATTGACCCGTTCGATGAACTGGGATGAGCCCAGTTTCTGGTTTTCCATCAGTTCGAAGCCGACATTGCCGCCCTTGGGCAGGCCTTGCGAGGCAAGCTTCAGGCGTGCGTCATACACATGGCTGGCGGGTACCAGCACGGCACCGCCGCCTTCTGCAAATTTGTAGGGGATGTTCATTTTCTCGAGTTCGGCGACAATCGCGCCGCCGTCCCGATCGCTGAAGTTCGAAAACAGCACGCGGTAGTCCGGCTGCTGACCCCACATCCAGACCGCCCCCATGACCGCGACTACAGCAGCCACGCCGAACATCATCATGATTTTTCGGCCGCCTGCTGTCCGGGTAAAGTCCATGACATTGCCCGAAGCCACCATTTCACCTGCACCCGCCATTATTTTTTCTCCCTCGTTCCGGCGTCATGGCGCGCCCTGTTTCTGATTGCCTGGATTTCGAGTGTTGATCGCACGTCGTATCGCCCCATGAGGATGTTTCTATGTGATCAAATTATCGGCATTGGCTGACATTTCAAAAGAGGGAATAGACGCCGCTTTTCAGTGCTTATCGAGCTTATGACTTGTCGCCGGGCTGATAAGGTGAGCACGTGGAAAACCGCCTGAACAGGCGACCGGATGAGCAAGGGAGGGCAAAATGAGCGTAGGCATGATCGATACCAGCAGGATCGAGGCGATGGTGGCGCAGCTGAAAACAGCTGCGGCACGCGCCAATCCTGCCAGCGAAAACCCGCTGCAGGCCAAAGAGGCTGCGGGCGCGGTTAACTTTCAGTCGGCCCTGAAATCCTCGATAGATCAGGTCAACAAGGTGCAACTACAGGCACAGGACATGGCGCAGCGCTTCGAAATGGGCGACGCATCCGTGAGCCTGTCCGATGCCATGCTCTCGTTGCAGAAGTCCACCATCGCTTTTCAGCAGACGGTCCAGGTACGCAACAAGCTGGTTCAGGCCTATCAGGAAATCATGAATATGGGCGTTTGATACGGGCCCGGACTGGTAGCCAGGCAGAACACACGGATTGACCCAGAAATGGCAGCTGAAACGCTGCCATTTCTGTTTGGGTGTTTTCAGGCCTTATTCAACGCGCAGCGCCTTGCGCAGGGCATCGGCCAGATCCTCGGCCACAAACTTGGCCACATAGGCATCCGCCCCCACTTTCTTGACGTGGGCCTCATTGGCCGAGCCCGTCAGAGAAGAGTGAATCACCACAGGAATCGTGCTGAAACGCGGGTCCTGCTTGATGTTTCGCGTCAGCGTGAAGCCATCCATTTCAGGCATTTCCAGGTCGGTCAATACCAGTGCAATCTTGTCGTGCACCGTATGGCCATCGGTTTGCGCCTTGGCGGAGATGGCCTGCAACTGATCCCAGGCCTCCTTGCCGGTCTTGCACATGATGTAGGGCAGGCCCATGGTAGCCAGACCTTCCTCGATCATGGTGCGAGCGACAAGCGAGTCGTCGGCAGCCAGGATCACGGTGCCGGGTTTGATCGGGACTTTGGGCCCGATGCGCTCGGGATCAACTTCCAGGTCATTCGAGGGCATGACCTGGCGCAGGATGGTCTCAACGTCGAGCACCTGGGCCAATTGATCGCCGTTCTCCCCGTTCAGCCGGGCAATACTGGTAACCATGCCGCTGGCGGCGTTGCCCTCGGCCGATAGAACCTGTTTCCAGTCCAGGCGCACGATGTCCTCAACCGATTCAACGGCAAATGCCTGGGTGGTGCGCGCGTACTCGGTGATCAACAGAATATTCAGCCCGGTTTTCGGTGTGCAGCCCGCCACCCCAGGCAGATCGATGACTGGCAGGATCTGCCCGCGCAAGTCGACCATGCCCATCATGTGCGGAGGGGAGCCTGCCACGGCAGTGATCACCGGCATCGGGATGATTTCCCTGACCTTGAATACGTTGATGCCGAACAGCTCGGCACGATCGAGCGCGGCATCATGGCCGAGGCGAAAGAGCAACAATTCCAGCTTGTTGGAGCTGGTCAGGTTGGTTCTTTCGTCAATTTCCTGCTGGATCGTTTGCATGGGTGAATCTCCTTGAAGCAAATATAGGGGTGTTTGGTGTGCTAGAGGCTGTTGCGCCGCTCCAGCTCGAGACTCATGATGAAGCGCTGCAGGGTGGCAGCCATGTCCTTGGGCAGGCCGATGAACTTGCAGCCCAGACGGGTCTGGAAAGCACCATTTGCCAGGCGGATTTGTGCCGAATTCCGGACTTCCATCGGGGTGACGATCACGTCCATGTCGGGCAGCAGCAATCGGCAATCCGGCAGGATTCGTCCGGTTTCTGCGCCCAGGCGACCGCCGGATTCGGCGATGGCCACGCCGCCTCCGCCAATATCGACAATGTTCGCATGGATCGGATCAGGGTCGTTTTCCGATGTCGATGGAACGATGCATTTGACGGAACTCGACATGGGTACGTGGACCCTGAAATGCTCCCTGCGCTGCAAGCGGATGATCGATTTGGGCAGCGCGATACGCAGTGCCGGCAGTTTTTCGTAATCGCATAATGTGACTGCCCCGGTCTTGAACGAGATGGATACGCCCTCGAGCTGGGTGATGAACTCGGCGCCCTTGCCGGACAGAAGTTCATGGTTGAGCGCATCACCGCGGGCCACATCGAGTATCAGCATATTGGTGCGTTCGTTGACCGCGATAATGGAGGTGACGACGATCTGCCTGCTGTTAGGCAGGTCCAGGTTGACCAGTAAGCGGCGTTGCTGGATCGCACGCAACAAGAACAGAATTTCCGAGCGCGAATGGATGGCGTAGTTTTCCAATATCTTTTCGCGGTCCAGGTGGGCGTCGTTGAGCTGCATCGTGGGTGAAGACATATTCATCAAGCGTTAGGGCCCGGCAAGGCCTGTTTATCGGTTTCTTCCAGTTGATAGAGCCAGGCCAGCAACTCGGCGACTGCAATATACAGTTGCGGCGGGATATGGCTGTCCAGGTCGATTTGCATCAGCAAGGCCAGCAACTCCCGCGATTCATGGACATACACGCCCGATGCACGGGCTCTCTCTATGATGTTGTCGGCCAAAATTCCCTTACCTTTAGCAACCACGCGCGGGGCCGTATCGCCACTGCGATAGGCAAGGGCTGCTGCGGCACGTTGTGGATCAGGGTTTGGCATCGTTTTGCACCGTCACGGCATGCAGCTCGCAACCTGCCGTGATGAGCTGTTCGACCAGACGCGCATGGTTGGCCTGTAGCAGCGGCGCGGTATCCGGCTGCTCCGGCACCATGCGGATGCTGAACGCCTGCTGTGCATCCAGCTTGATATACACCTCTACATTGCCAAGTCTCGGCAGGCTCAGCTTGAGACGCGATTCCCAGCCTGTTTTGTCCTCGGAGGGTTCATGGGAAGCGGAATCGCCGGATGGTGAACCGGTTTCCTGCCGGATCTGCCATTCCAGCATCTGGCCGGGCCATAGTTCCCCGCGCCAGGCGAATTGGGGCGATTCCAGAACCTGCAGTTGTTGTGACAGCAAGGTATGCATGGGATTGGCGGGCCGGTCAGCCACATCGCTGGAATGGAGCAGGGCCAGTGCAGTAGCTGAACGTGCTGTTTCACCTGCCTGCCGGTTTTGCGGTTCCTGCATCAAACCATCCAGACTGTCCTGACCGACCACCCAGTTTGCCAGGTGCGATTCATAAAACAGGCCGCTGCGTACCAGTGCGGAGCGCAGCGCAAGCGCCAGCTCGGCGGGCGCAGCGGTGGGCTGCTTCAGCAGGGCGGCGGCAGGGGTCAGTGTGGGCAGGGCACGCTCGGGTACATGCTGCATGATGTCGCTCAACATGCGTGCGGTCTGGCTGAGTTGCGGGGTGTCGGCTGCGGTGCTTGCCGCTGTTTCGAGCAGAAAAACCGGCTGCGGCAGATGCCCGGCAAAACGCAGGCGCAGCGACTCGCCTACTGTTGCTTGCGGGGGCAGACGCATGGCAACGGTCTGGCCGTCGATTTCGACCAGTGCAATGCCCTTGTTCAGGCTCTTCACCTGGCCGGTGAGTGCCTGGCCGACGGTCAGATGCGCGAAGGTGAGGCGCGGTGTGGCCTGGTCGCGTTCAGTGGCATTTTGTGTAGGTTGTACGCCTACCAGTCCGGCTACCGGGCGGTCCGGCGCATCCCGCGCGAGCGGGACATCCAGAACGCGGGCCAGGTACTGAACCGGAAGCATGGGGGGCAGGACAGGCCTTATGCCCGCTGCGCTCCATAGGCATGCACACCACGCTGGCCGGTTCGCGTCATGTGCAATTGCTGTTGCAGCTCGTGCATGTGCGGTTCGGTCAGGGCACGAATCTTTGCGTCATTTTGCAGGATCGAGCGAATGATGGCGATCTTGCTGCGCTGCTCTTTTTCGTTCAGCCGCACCTGTGTGGATTGCATCAGATTGCCGACATGGGCCTTGCACTGTTGTTCCAGTTCGGCCAGTTGATCCCATTCGCCCAGCCGCGCCGCATCCAGCATGCTGCCGGTCAGCTCGGAGAGCGATTCATAAGTGGTGAGAATTCCGTTGCTGGTCATCATTGCAATCTCCGAATCAGGCTGCTATCGAATGTTGGGAAGAATGGGAGGCAGGGCGAGCCGGGGTACCGATCTGTTCCCAGGCGCCATGCAGTTCGCGCAGCAGGCCCAGCACTTCTTCCAGAGGTGCAACCTCATTCTTGATGTGGGCAAGCATCAGGCGCTGGTTCATGTAGGCGTACAGCGAATCCAGTTGAAGGGCGATATCACCGCCCTGTTTGGGGTCAAGCGCAGCGTGCAGACCTTCCAGAATAATGGTGCTGGCCTTGGATATGGCGGCGGATTTCTTGGGTATGTCGCCTTCATTTATATATTTGATGGCCATCCGCACTGCAAGCTCGGCGCCTTCGTACAGCATGACAATCAGGCGGTGCGGGCTGGCCGCGACGACGCCGGTTTCCAGGCCGAGGTTGGCATAGACATGGGCTGCGTTTCTGGAATTCGTGTACACGTCTTTCTCCTGATTTATGTGCTGCTGCCGAGTTGCTGGGACAGAAAGGTGCTGGTGCTGTTCATGCTGCTGAGCATGATGTTCAGATTGGTATATTCACGGATGTATTTTTTCTCCAGGGCCGACATCTGGTTTTCCAGTTTGTCGATTTCATCATTACGATTCTTGACGAATTCCTTGAGGCTTTGCGTACGCGTGTCGATCAGGCCGCCGGCTCCCAGTGTGGATGTAGCCCAGTCTTCCAGCCGGGTGGCGAAGCCCGTCGACGACGAGAACAAATTGGTCACGTCGCTGAAATCGGTTGATATCGCGCTGTCAAGCTTGCTGCTGTCCAGCAGCAGTGAACCATCCTTCTGGAATGAAATGCCAACCTGGGCAAGCGAGGTCAGGGTGCCGCCGCTTGCGGGCGTATTGAAAATGCTGCGCAGCTGGTCCTGCATGGTGCGCAAGGTGCCATCGCCAGCCAGCGTGCCTGCCGTTTTGGCGTCAGAGCCATAGGCGGAGCGGGACTTGATCTGGCTGGCCAGGGAATTATAGGCCTCGACAAATCCGGATGCTGCTGTATTGATGGCCGTGCTGTCACGTGCAACCGTCAGGCTGGAGGGTGCAGCCGTGGTGTTCTTGAGCGTCAGCGTGACGCCCTGGATGGCTTCGCTGACGGTGTTGGACGCGCTAGTGATCGCGATGCCGTTCACCGTGAGATCGGCATTCTGCGCGGCCAGGGTCTGGGTCAGGTTTTGCGTGCCTTCGGGATCATAGCCCAGCAGGCTGTCGATGGTGCCGTCTCCGCCACTGGTGGTGATCTTGAAGCTGTTGCTGGCGCCGGAACTGGTCGAGGTCAGCGCAAGGCGGTAGGGCGTGCCGCTGCCGTCGTTGACGATGGTCGCGGTGACGCCTGCGGCGGCGGAGTTGATCGCATCCCGTATGCCTTCGAGGGTGTTGTTGGTGCCATCGATGGTGATGCTTTTAGTGCCGCTGCCGTTGGACGTAAAGGTCGCGCCGCTGTAGATTCCGTTGGTCAGCGTGCCGCCGCTGATGGTGCCAAGATCGAAAGTGACCGTAGTGGCCGTGCCGTTACCAATGGCGGCGGTGCTGCTGGCTTGTCCTGCGGCAACCAGGTTTTGCGACTGCGCCAGCTTGCTCACGTTCACCGTATACGTGCCGGGCACTGCGGTGCTGCCGGCTGAGGCGGACAGAAGGCTGGCATCGGACGGCGTGGCGGCGACTTTCTGCAGATTGGTATTCAGGGTTTTGGCTGCAGTTTGAAAGCTCGATACCAGGCTGCTGAGCGTGCCGTAGGAAGAAATCTTGGTTTCGTAGCTGCTGACCCTGGCATTGAGCGTGTCGATGGGCCGACGCTCGACCGCCATCAGTTGCGAGACGAGGGCGGGGACATCGAGAGCGGTCGTGCTTGATGACGTAATGGCCATGATTTGCCTCCCGGCTTAAGCCTTTCGCGTGACCAGCAGACCCTGCTGGAACTGGTCGATTCCGCGCGAAATGGCCAGGGTTGCTTCGGTGGGAAACTGGCGAATCAATTCGCCCGTGCTGGTGTCCACCATTTTGACTACGGTTTTATCGGTGGTGCTGTCCACGCTGAATTCCAGGTTGCGGTTCGACTGTTGCAAGGCTTTATGGATGACCGCGACTGCACTCTTCAACTCTTCAAGAGAAGGCTTCTGAGGGGCGCTCTGGGCCGGAGGGTGGGCGACAGCCCGAGGCTCGGTTCTGGCAGGTGTGACGTTATCAGGCTTTATGGCCTGACTTATCGGAGGTGTAC
>JANJUT010000046.1 GCA_024710445.1 Thiobacillus sp. | reverse complement strand
CCTGCACGCCCCCCCTATGACACCCCCCGCCTCGACCCGCTCGCGAGTGGTCCGTGGCCCAGTTTCGTAACCGGGCTCAAGCGCCTGGCGAAGGATAACGACATGATGGGTGACCTCATGGGACAGCTGGAAAGGTCCTACAAGGACATGAAAGGCTACTGGAAAGGCGGCACCGTCGGGGTGTTCGGTTATGGCGGCGGCATCATTCCGCGCTTTACCGAGCTGAAGGATGAAGCGGGCAAGCCGATATTCCCCGAAGTGGCCGAGTTCCACACCCTGCGGGTACAGCCGCCTGCCGGCATGCACTACACCTCCGACCTGTTGCGCAAGCTATGCGATGTGTGGGTCGATAACGGCGGCTCCGGCCTGATCGCCTTTCACGGCCAGTCCGGCGACATCATGTTCCAGGGCATCAGTTCCGCGAACTTGCAAAAAGCCTTCGATGGCCTCAATCAGATGGGGTTCGATCTCGGCGGCGCGGGTCCTGCGCTGCGCACCTCGATGTCCTGTGTTGGCGCGGCGCGCTGCGAAATGTCCTGTTTCGACGAAGCCCGTGCATTGCGCACCGTCATCAACAACAACATCGATGACATGCACCGCCCGTCCCTGCCCTACAAGTTCAAGTTCTCGGGCTGCCCGAATGACTGCGTCAACGCCATTCAGCGTTCCGACATGGCGACCATCGGCACCTGGCGCGACAACATCCGCGTCAACGAAGCCCTGGTGCAGGACTATTACAAGGCACACGGCACGCAAGACCTCTATAACGATGTCGTCGGCCTCTGCCCGACCAAGGCCATCACGGTGGTGGCGTCCGACAAAGTGATGGCCGACCCGCATCTATCGGTCGCCAGCCTGGGCGATGGCAATTCCCTGTGCATCGACAACAAGAACTGCGTGCGCTGCATGCACTGCCTGAATGTCATCCCCGGCGGCCTGCTGCCCGGCAAGGACAAGGGTGTGTCGATACTGGTGGGCGGCAAGGGTGTGCTGAAAATTGGCGCCACCATGGGCAGTGTGATCATTCCGTTCATGAAGCTGGAAAGCGATGAGGATTTCGACAAGCTCAACGAACTGGCGCGCAACCTGCTCGATTTCTTTGCGGAAAACGCGCTGGACCACGAGCGTACCGGCGAAATGATCGAGCGTATTGGCCTCGCCAACTTCCTCGAAGGCATGGATCTACCGGTTGACCCGCGCATGATCAGCCAGCCGCGTGCCAACCCCTACTTCCGTGGCGACGACTGGGACGAACAGGCGGCCAGGTGGGTCGAGTACAAAAAGCTGGCGGCTTGAAACCGGCGCAAGCCGGATCCAACCGGATTTTTAATACACGGCTTCACCATTGAGAAGGAGCGCATCATGAACAAAGAACATCTTGCCGCCATCGCCACGCTCGGATTCTTGCTGGTCATTCCCTCAACCAGTCTGGGACAGGGCAAGGTGCTCATTTCTTCGCCTGCAGACGGCACCACGCTGGATGCGCTGGACGAGAGCAAGCTTGTCTATGCAATCGACCCTGGCCCGAACGGGGATCACGCCCATCTCTACATCGACAACAAGGAAGTGGCGATATTGCGCAAGCTCAAGGGCAGCTATTCGCTGAATGGCCTGTCATCCGGCAAGCGCAGTCTCTGCGTCAAGGTAGTGAACAAGGCGCACGTTCCCATCGGCATTGGGCAGTGCATCCAGGTCACGGTGGAATGAACGGTGTTACCGGAAAACCTCGCCTACGCACTGACCCAGGTGGTGCACAACTTCGGCGCCACCGCCGTGCTGGGTGGTGCGATATTCGTATTGTGGCCAGTTTCCCGTCTGGAATATGGGCGCACATTCGGCTGGTTGATTCTCGGAGCATGGGGCGCACAAATTGCCAGTGGCGGCTTGTTCGGCCTCACCAGCCTTTATTTCTATGGTGAGACGCCAGACCTGAGCGGCATCGCCATGATTGCGCTTGCTGTCAAGGTGGCGGCAGCGACAAGCGGGTTCCTGCTGGCCGCCGCCTATCTCCTGCGTGGCCAGAATTGGGGACGCATGACCGTGATGCGTGCCTTCAAGAGTCTGGCTGTGCTGGCTGCCATCGCCCTGACGGCAGCGGCTTTCCTGCGCTGGTTTTCATAGCCGCGTAAACATGTGTTCCGCCCGGAACCTGAGCAAATTGACTTCGGAGGTAATGATGTTTACCAACAATCCGTTTCTCTCCCTGACAGATTTTCTGCCCGCGATTGCGATGCAGGCCTACATCGTTCTGATGCTGGTCGCTGTTGTCGCCGGAACGCTGCTCGACACGATACACAAGGGCAGCGCCCTGTTCTTCGCGCGGCGGCGGGAACATGCAAAGGCTGCCGCACAGCGGCTGCTCGGCAGGTGGGAGACCGCGTCCCTGGTGGCCAGAACACTTGCCGAAGCCGCCGTTTCCGGCGAGTTCGGCAAATGGAAGCGGCGGGCATCCCATCTGCTAATGATGTACGGCTTCCTGCTCTATGTGCTGTCCACCATCGCGATGGTGTTCGCCTATCCCGCATCCACACCTACCCCAGCCATCCTGCCGCTCCTGTGGGATCTCGGTGCATCGATGATTCTTGTCGGTGCACTGTGGTTTTTCTTCTTCCTCAGGGTCAACGTCGTTCATGACGGCGACTCGCCCTTCCATGTCGGACGCGCCGATCTGTTCGTCGGCTCGCTGATCGGCAGCGCGGCATTCGCGCTGATTTGGCATGCCGTGCAAACGCAGGCCAATCCCGTGGTGATCCTGCTGTTTTTCGGCCTCTACCTCTTTTTCACGACGCTGCTTTTTGTGTCCGTGTTCTGGTCCAAGTTCGCCCACATGTTCTACAAACCGGTGGTTGCGTTCCAGCGCCTGGTCGAGGAGGCCGACGGTTCCTCCGACCTCCCCGCTCCAAGCCATGACGGCATGAGGTAATCAACATGCCCACCTACACTGACATGACGCGATGCGACGGCTGCGGCGAGTGCGTGGACATCTGCCCTTCCGACATCATGCATATCGACCCGGTTTACCGCAGGTCCTACAACATTGAGCCCAATTTCTGCTGGGAGTGCTACTCGTGCGTGAAGGCCTGCCCACAGCATGCGATCGACGTTCGCGGCTATGCAGACTTTGCCCCGCTGGGTCACAAGGTCCGGGTGCTCAGGGAAGAGGAAAAGGGAATCATCTCCTGGAAGATACGATTCCGCGACGGGCGGGAGAAGGCATTCACCTTCCCGATCAGGACGACGCCATGGGGTTCCATCAGGCCGCCGTCCGATTACGAGGCGCCTGCCGCCAACAGTCTGGGTTCCCAGCTGCTCGCACACGAACCCGATGCCCTCAAGGTAGGGGCACTGCCCAGCCTGCCCTCCTTCCACAAACAAACCGGGGCGATGCCATGAGCCTGTTCTCGTCCAGAAAAACCCGGTTCGTCGAAGCGGACATCCTCGTCATCGGCGGCGGCTTCAGCGGCTGCGGCGCCACCTACGAATCCCGCTACTGGGGACGGGATTTGAAAATCGTCATCGTTGAAAAGGCCAACATCGAGCGCAGCGGCGCCGTCGCACAGGGCCTGTCGGCCATCAACTGTTACATGGGCATGCAGTGGAACGAGAACCAGCCCGCCGATTTTGTGCGTTACGCGCGCGGCGACCTGATGGGGCTGGTGCGGGAGGACCTGGTCTTCGATATCGCCCGCCATGTCGATGCCACGGTCCACAAATTCGAGGAGTGGGGGCTGCCGATCCTGAAAGACCCGAAGAACGGCCACTACATGCGGGAAGGCAAATGGCAGGTCATGATTCACGGCGAGAGCTACAAGCCGATCATAGCCGAGGCCGCTCGAAAAGCAGCCAGCACGGTCTACAACCGGATCATGGTGACGCATCTGCTGATGGACACGGCACGCCCCAACCGGGTCGCCGGCGCCGTCGGCTTCGACATGCGGAACGGGACTTTTTACGTCTTCCGGGCAAAAGCGGTCATCGTCAGCTCCGGCGGCGCCTCGCACATCTACCGGCCCAGGGCGGCCGGCGAAGGCATGGGGCGGACCTGGTATGCCCCCTGGAGCAGCGGATCGGCCTACGGTCTTTTGATCCCGACCGGCGCCAGAATGACGCAGATGGAGAATAAGGTCGTTCTCGCACGTTTCAAGGATGGCTATGGTCCGGTCGGGGCCTGGTTTCTGCTCCTCAAGTCGTATGCGACCAATGCCTATGGCGAGAAATATGAGGCCGCCTGGCTCGAGCAGACCCGATCCATCGTGGGCAAGTATGCGGACGCCGAGCCGGTGCCAACCTGCCTGCGCAATCACGCGATGCTGGAGGAAATCAAGGCCGGCAGGGGCCCCATCTACATGCAGACGCAGGCTTCGCTCGACACCAGCGAGAAGGAGCAAACCGGCTGGGAGGATTTCCTCGACATGACCGTCAGCCAGGCGGTGGTCTGGGCCTCGCAGAACATCGACCCCAGGAACACGCCGTCCGAACTGATCACCTCCGAGCCCTACGTCATGGGATCTCACGCCACCTGTTCCGGTGCCTGGGTCAGCGGGCCGGAGGACGTTGCGCCAGCAGACTACCAGTGGGGTTACAACCGGATGACCACGGTTGAAGGACTCTTCGGCGCCGGAGACACGGTGGGCGGCTCCGCACACAAGTTTTCGTCCGGCTCCTTTACCGAGGGAAAACTGGCCGGAAAGTCGGCGGTCAGGTACGTCATGGAACAGCAAGGCGATGCGCCGCAGGTGGACGAAACGCAGATCAGGGTGCTCGAGGAAGAGATCTTCCGTCCACTCGAAAATTACCGGGTAGGCCGGAACGAGATCGTCGCCGGAACGGTGGCGCCCAGCTACATCAGTCCGCTTCAGGGACTGCAGCGGCTGGGAAAACTCATGGATGAGTATGCCGGCGGTGTCAGCACCTTTTATGTGACCAGTGAACCCATGCTCAACCGGGGTCTGGAACTGCTCGCCATGCTGAAGGAGGACCTCGGCCATATCGGTGCCGAGAACCTCCATCAGCTGCAGCGGGCATGGGAACTGCACCACCGGGTCCTGACGGCCGAGGCCGTGATCCGGCATACACTGTTCCGGCAGGAAACGCGCTGGCCCGGCTACTATTATCGTGCCGACCATCCGCAGCTGGACGATGCCGCATGGCATGTTTTCACGTCATCCCAATACGACGCGAAGACAGGCGCATGGCAGATGTCGAAGCTGCCCGTTCATCACATCGTGCCGGGGTGACACCACCGGCGAGGCCATTCACGGCAGGCCCCGGCGAGGAAATCATTTTCTGTAATTCGGGTCTACAGGAGCGTAGCCTCCAACTTGAGGGATCGACGACATGACTGACAGCCATGTGCCTGTTTGGACTCCGACAGATCTGCATCATCAGCTGAGCGGCGCCCACCGTTTCGCCATTCTCGACGTGCGCAACGAGGATGAATTCGCACAGTGGAAAATCGAGGGCCGGGCGCCGCTCCACAGCCTCAATATCCCCTATTTCGAACTGCTCGACCTGGAGGATGAGAATGAGGAAATCGCCGCGGCGGTGGCGCGTATCGTCCCCCAGCGTCTGAAAGGCAAGTTGCCCGAGGGCGAGCCGCTGCTGGTCGTGTGCGCCAAGGGCGATACCTCGCCGCACGTTGCCGAGGGGCTGCGCCGGCAGGGCTACGAAGCCTACAACCTCGAAGGCGGCATGGTGGCCTGGGGCGACCACTACGAGATGCGGCCGATCATCGAATCCGAGCACCTCACGATTATTCAAATCAGCCGCCCGGCCAAGGGCTGCCTGAGCTATGTGGTGGCAAGCAGCAAGGAAGCACTGGTGGTTGATCCTGCCCGCCATGCCGATCGCTACACGCAGGTGCTGGCCGAGCATGGCTGGACCGTCAAGGCGGTGATCGACAGCCACCTGCAGGCCGACCATGTGAGCGGCGGCGTCGCCCTGGCGCGACAGCTGCAGGTGGATTACCGGCTGCATCCCTATGACGCCGTCCACCCCGAAGACCTGCTTCCTACGACCTTCCCCTACCGCTATCTGGAAGACGAGGTGAGCTTCGCGCTGGGCGAAGTCAGCGTGCGTCCGCTGCATGTTCCCGGTCATACGCTGGGCATGGTCAATCTGCTGGTCGACAACCGCTATCTCCTGAGCGGCGACACGCTGTTCATCGATTCCGTCGGCCGCCCCGATCTGGGCGGAAGAGCCGAAGCCTGGGCGCCGTTGTTATTCCACTCCCTGCAGCGCCTGCTGGCGCTGCCCGATGCAACCGTGGTTCTGCCTGCTCACTTCAGCACCATGCATGAAGCTGACCAGCAGGGCTGCTACCGTGCCAGCCTTGGCGTCCTGCGTGAACAGAACCAGGGTCTGCGCAAGGCGGCCGCAGGCGAGGTGGCGTTCACCGCCTACATTCTGCGCAGCCTGCCGCAACACCCACCAAGCTACGACGAGATCAGACGCGTCAATGCCGGCCTGCTCCAGGTGGACGAATCGCGTGCCAGCGAACTTGAACTGGGCAAGAACCGTTGTGCCCTTTCGCGCTCAAGCGGTGAACGACGCAAGGCGGCCTAACTGCCGATCTCTCTCATCCGTCGGTTCATTTCAGCAGAAAGTCGCTTCAGGACACCAGGCCCCATTTTCCGGCCGGCTGTTCAGGGTTGAATGTTGTTCACCAGGCAAGCGATGTAAGCCCTGCTTCTCTGCTCAACGCTTTCCCGGGTCTGTTTGCATGCTTGCTTCGCATCCAATCTGAACTAAACAGTACCTATATAGTCCTATTTATACATTTCAGGAGTTCCCATGTTGCGGATAGCCAAACTGACCGATTACGCCACGCTGTTGATGGTGCGACTTGCACGTGATCCAGCACGCAGTTTCAGCGCGGCGCAACTGGCCGACGAACTGCGCATCCCGCTACCAACCGTGGCCAAGTTGCTGAAGCGCCTGTTGCAGGCGCACCTGCTGACGAGCGTTCGCGGTGTGGGGGGCGGTTACAGCCTTGCCCATGCGCCGCGTGCCATTTCGGTGGCCGAAGTGGTGAGCGCGATCGAAGGCCCGGTGGCGCTGACGGAGTGCGCGCGCGGCGCGGGCAACTGCTCGCTGGAAGGCGGTTGCGCGGCCGGCTCCAACTGGAAACTCATCAGCCGTGCGGTGCGGGTAGCGCTGGAGGCCGTCAGTTTGGCCGATATGGCCATGCCGCCATTGCAGTCTGTTCACGTACAAGCCTTGCAGGAGAAAAAGCCATGAGCCAACCCGAAGTCAGCCATCCTGATGCGCGCAACGCCGAGTTGCGCAGTCGCATCGCCGACGAGTACCGCTGGGGCTTTGTCACCGATATTGAACAGGAAGTGGTGCCAGAAGGCCTGAGCGAGGCGGTCATCCGCCTGATCTCGAAAAAGAAGAACGAGCCTGATTTCATGCTGGAATGGCGGCTGCAGGCCTACCGCCACTGGCTGACGCTGACCGCACCGACCTGGTCTTCGGTGCATTATCCGGCGATCGACTACCAGGCCATCCATTACTACGCGGCGCCAAAATCCGGTGCGCAGCCAAAGGACCTGTCCGAAGTCGACCCGGAACTGCTGCGTACCTATGAAAAGCTCGGCATCCCCCTGCAGGAGCGCGAGGCGTTGGCCGGAGTGGCCGTGGACGCGGTGTTCGACTCGGTGTCGGTCGCCACCACGTTCAAGGACAAGCTCGAAAGTCTCGGCATCATTTTCTGTTCCTTCTCCGAAGCGCTGCGCGAGCACCCCGACTTGGTGCGCCAGTACCTCGGCTCGGTGGTGCCCTATACCGACAATTATTTCGCCACGCTCAACTCGGCGGTGTTTACTGACGGCTCCTTCGTCTACGTGCCGAAGGGCATGCGCTGTCCGATGGAGTTGAGCACCTATTTCCGTATCAACGCCCGCAACAGCGGCCAGTTCGAGCGCACACTCATCATCGCCGACGAAGGCGCGACGGTGAGCTATCTGGAAGGCTGCACCGCGCCGATGCGCGACGAGAACCAGCTGCACGCGGCGGTGGTCGAGCTGGTGGCGCTCAAGGATGCCCGCATCAAGTACTCCACGGTGCAGAACTGGTATCCCGGAGACGCCGAAGGGCGCGGCGGCATCTACAACTTCGTCACCAAGCGCGGCGACTGTCGCGGTGACCGCGCGCATATTTCATGGACCCAGGTGGAAACCGGGTCGGCCATCACCTGGAAATATCCGAGCTGCATCCTGCGCGGCGACGACAGTGCCGGCGAGTTTTATTCGGTGGCGCTGACCAACCATCGCCAGCAGGCCGACACTGGCACCAAGATGATCCACATCGGCCGGAATACCCGCAGCACCATCGTATCCAAGGGCATTTCCGCCGGATTTGGCAGCAATGCCTATCGCGGACTGGTGAAGGTGCTGCCCTCCGCCGCGAATGCACGCAATTACACGCAATGCGACTCGCTGCTGATGAGCGATCACTGCGCCGCCCATACCTTCCCGTATATCGAGGTGAAGAATCCCAGCGCCACCGTGGAGCACGAAGCCACCACCAGCAAGATTGGCGACGACCAACTGTTCTACCTGCGCAGCCGCGGCCTGAGCGAGGAAGACGCGGTGAACCTGATCGTCAACGGCTTCTGCAGGGAAGTGTTCAAGGAACTGCCAATGGAATTCGCGGTGGAAGCGCAGAAGCTGCTCGCCGTGAGCCTCGAAGGTGCCATCGGTTAACCAGGCATCGTCATGAATGACTGATGACGGGTGGCAAGCAACAAGGAGAACATCATGCTGGAAATTCGCAATCTGCACGTATCCATCGGCGACAGGCCCATCCTTGCCGGCATCGATCTCGACGTGAAGTCGGGCGAGGTGCACGCCATCATGGGACCCAACGGCTCGGGCAAAAGCACCCTCGCCCAGGTACTGGCCGGGCGTGAGGGCTATGCGGTGACCGCGGGCAGCGTGCGCTATCTGGAGCAGGATCTGCTGGCGCTGGCGCCGGAACAACGCGCCTGTGCCGGGATATTCCTCGCCTTTCAGTACCCGCTTGAGATTCCCGGCGTGGCCAATGTGCAACTGCTGCGCAGCGCGCTCAACAGCGTGCGGCGCCAACGCGGCGAGTCCGAACTCGATGCGATGGATTTTCTCGACACCGTCAAGAGCAAGCTGGCGCTGCTCGATATGGACGAAAGCTTTCTCTATCGTGCGGTCAACGAGGGATTCTCCGGCGGCGAGAAGAAGCGCAACGAAATCCTGCAGATGGCCGTGCTGGAACCGCGTCTCGCCATACTCGATGAAACCGACTCCGGGCTGGACATCGACGCGCTGAAAACCGTGGCAAGCGGGGTGAATGCGCTAAAAGACCCTGAACGTGCCGTCATTCTGGTTACGCATTACCAACGTCTGCTGAACTACATCGTCCCCGACCGGGTACACGTGCTGGCGAACGGGCGCATCGTGCGTTCCGGCGACGCCAGCCTGGCGCTGGAACTGGAAGACAAGGGCTATGGCTGGCTGACCCCGGATACGCACGAGGAGGCACGGCCATGAGCCCCGCCACAATGATGCATTACCGGCAGGCGCTCGAACAGATCCCTGGTGCGCCTGCACAGATGTCGGCTCGGCGCAGGGCGCTGCAGCAATTTATCAAGAATGGGCTGCCGAGCACGCGCGAGGAAGACTGGAAATACACCTCGCTCGACTATCTGGAACGGACCGCGTGGCATGCCCCGGAGAAAGCGGCAGCAACGCTGGGGGATGAGGATTACCCGGGATTGGTCGTTCAATTCGGCAACGGCCGCCTGACCGACACCACATCGCAAGCCGGCCATGCATACAGCCTGGCCCACCAGGCCGATAGCGCGCCGGTGGCGCAGTTTCTCGGCCAGTCAGCCGACAGGTTTTCCGTCGGCACGGCGCTGACCCAGATCAACAGTGCGTTGTGGCAGGACGGACTGTGGCTGCATGTGCCTGCCCGGTACACGATGCCACTGCTTTTCGCGGTGCACACTGCCGGCGAAGCCGATGCCATGCTGCATGTCCGCAATCTCATCGTACTCGAAGAAGGCGCTGAAGCGGTGCTGGTGGAACACTACCGTGGCGTACCTGGTATTCCCTACTGGAACAACCCGGTCACCG
>JANJUT010000026.1 GCA_024710445.1 Thiobacillus sp. | reverse complement strand
CGTGACGCCATGACATGAAACCCGTCCGTTTCCCTTATCTGCTTGTCGGCCTTGCCATGCTCGCCGCCGCCGGCCTTGCGCTGGCGCTGACGCCGCGCCTCAAGCTGGCCGACCAGGGCGTCGAGCTTGGCGTGGCCGATGCGCTTGTGCGCGTCCTCGGCCTCACCCTCGTCGATGAAGCGACGCTGCGTGACGACGTCCTGCAGGCCCCACGCCATCCAGGCTTCGGCGGGCTCGCCGTCGCGGCCGGCCCGGCCGGTTTCCTGGTAATAGCCTTCGACCGAGCGCGGCAGGTCCATGTGCGCGACAAAGCGCACGTCGGGTTTGTCGATGCCCATGCCGAAGGCGAGCGTGGCGACCATGACGACGCCATCCTCGCGTAGAAACTTTTCCTGATGGCGGCGGCGCGTGTCGTTGTCCATGCCGCCGTGGTAGGGCAAGGCGGTGAGACCGGACTGCCTGAGCGCATCGGCGGTTTCCTCGACCTTCTTGCGGGTGCTGCAGTACACAATTCCTGCCTCGTCTTTGTGTTCGGACAGGAAATCGAGCAGCTGGCGGCGCGGTTCGGTCTTTTCGCTGATGCGGTAACGGATGTTGGGGCGGTCGAAGCTGGCGACGAACACCCGCGCGCTTGTGAGGTCAAGCCGGGTAAGGATTTCGGCGCGCGTCGCGGTGTCGGCCGTGGCGGTGAGCGCGATGCGCGGGATATCGGGAAAACGCTCATGCAGCGCCGACAGGCCCAGATATTCCGGGCGGAAATCGTGCCCCCATTGCGACACGCAGTGCGCTTCATCAATGGCGAACAGGGCAACGTGCGCCTGGTCGAGCAGGCTCTGGAAACGCGGCGTGAGCAGGCGTTCCGGCGCCACGTAGAGCAGCTTCAGCTGCCCGGTGACGAAATCGCGTTCCACCTGCATGGCGGTGGCGCTGTCGAGGCTGGAGTTCAGGAATTCGGCCGCAATGCCCAGTTCCTTCAAGGCCGCGACCTGATCCTGCATCAGCGCGATCAGCGGCGACACCACCACCGCGCAGCCCTCGCGCAGCAGCGCCGGGATCTGGTAGCACACAGACTTGCCGCCGCCGGTAGGCATGAGCACCAGGGCATCATCGCCGGCAACCAGGGTATCGATGATGGCCGCCTGGTCGCCGCGAAACACGGGGTAGCCGAACACGCGGCTGAGCAGGTCTAAAGGGGTGTCGGGCATGGAATTCAAAGCTGGCGGAAGGCGTGTCACATTGACTATAATTGTGTCACGTTTTGCGCTGTTCCTCCCTCGGAGACCGCCTCATGAAAACCCTGACCATCCGCGAGGCCCGCGAAGGCCTGTCGCACCCTGACCAGATGTTCGCCGACGCCGACGAAGTACTGGTGATGAATCGCGGCGAGCCGGTGGCACGGATTCTGCCGGTGGCACCCGCAGCAACCCCGCGCAAGCTGCCTTCACTCAAGTGGCTGCGCGATCAGTTGCCGGAGCAGGAAATCCCCAGCGAGGTATTGATCCGCGAAGACCGGGACGCTCGCGGCTAGCGTGACATGCCTGAAATTTATCTCGACACCAGCGCGCTCATCAAGCTGTATGTGGCGGAGCCGCGCTCCACTGAGGTGGAACAGCTTGTTGCCGAGGCGGATGGTATCGTCATCAACCGCCTGGGGATGCTGGAATGGCACTGCGCCATGGCTCGCCGCCTGCGCACTAGGCAGATCACTGCAGACTACATGAACCTCGCACGCACGGAATTCACCCGTCATCTGGCTGAGGACTATTACCGCATCGTGCCTTATAACGATCCCTTGTTGGGCGACGCGCTGCGCGTGCTCGACAGCACGGATCCTATCCCCCTACGCACGCTGGATGCCATTCACCTCACTGCCGTGCGCAATGCGGGACTTGCACGCATCGCTACCGCCGACGACGTGATGCGGCGTGCCGCCCACCAACTCCAACTTGAAGTCGCCTATTTCGGCGATTGAATATTCGCTCATCATGACTACAGAAACCTCTACTCCGCCACTCGACGAAAACCAGATCATTGCCGAGCGCCGCGCCAAGCTGACAGCGATCCGCGAACAGGGCGTCGCCTTCCCCAACGATTTCGAGCGCCGCGACTACGCCGGCAAGCTGGCCGCCGCCCACGGCGACAAAGCCAGGGAAACACTGGAAGCCGAAGCCGTCGAAGTGCAACTGGCCGGCCGCATGATGCTGAAACGCGTGATGGGCAAGGCCAGTTTCGCCACGCTGCAGGACATGAGCGGGCGCATCCAGGTCTACATTTCAAACGACCTTACCGGCACCGAATCGCACGATGCGTTCAAGCATTGGGACCTGGGTGATTTTCTGGGTGTGAGCGGCACGCTGTTCAAGACCAACAAGGGCGAGCTGACCATTCAGGCCAAGTCGATCCGCCTGCTGTCGAAAGCCCTGCGCCCGCTGCCGGAAAAATTCCACGGCCTGGCCGACCAGGAACAGAAATACCGCCAGCGCTACCTCGACCTCATCACCAACGACACCGCACGCGAAACGTTCAAGCGCCGCTCGAAGATCATCCAGGCAATCCGCGCCTTCATGGTCGAGCGCGACTTTCTCGAAGTGGAAACGCCGATGATGCACCCCATCCCCGGTGGCGCCGCAGCCAAGCCGTTTGCCACGCACCACAACGCGCTCGACATGGAACTGTTCCTGCGCATCGCGCCGGAGCTGTATTTGAAGCGGCTCGTGGTTGGCGGCTTCGAAAAGGTGTTCGAGATCAACCGCAACTTCCGCAACGAAGGGCTCTCGACGCGGCACAACCCCGAATTCACCATGATGGAGTTCTACGAGGCGTATCGTGAATACGGCTACCTGATGGACCTGACCGAGTCGCTGATTCGCAATGCCGCCATTGCTGCTACAGGAACCACCACGGTGGCCTACCAGGGCCATGCCATCGACCTCGACAAGCCCTTCGCCCGCCTCACCATCGTCGATGCAATCCGCCATTACCACCCGAAATACACCGTGGAACAGCTGAACGACCGCGACTGGCTGATTGCCCAGTTCGTGGCGATGAAGGCCAAGTACAAGCCGCAGGATGGTCTGGGCGGGCTGCAGTTGTCCTTCTTCGAAGAAACCACCGAAGCACTGCTGATCCAGCCGACTTTCATCATCGACTATCCGGCCGAGGTCTCGCCGCTGGCGCGCCGGTCCGACACCCAGCCCGACATCACCGAGCGCTTTGAACTGTTCATCACCGGGCGCGAAATGGCCAATGGTTTTTCGGAGTTGAACGACGCAGAGGACCAGGCCGAACGCTTCATGGATCAGGTGCGGCAGAAGGAAGCCGGCGACGAGGAGGCGATGCACTACGACGCCGACTTCATCCGCGCGCTGGAACACGGCCTGCCCCCCACCGGCGGATGTGGCATCGGCATCGACCGCCTGGTGATGCTGCTGACCGACTCGCCGAGCATCCGCGACGTGATCCTGTTCCCGCAAATGAGACGCGAAAGCTGAACGCTTCCACTAAAATCGAACCTGTTTATCCCCTATTTTCCGGCCCCACCATCATGACTGATACGCTCGACACCCACGATTCCTTTACCTCCGGCAAGCGCGAGGTGCAATTCGCCTCGCTGAAAAAACTCGAAGCCGCATTGGGTGTGTCGGTTGCACGTTTGCCGGTATCGATCCGCATCGTTCTGGAGTCGGTGCTGCGCAATTGCGACGGTGTGAAGGTGACATCCGAGCACATCAAGCAACTGGCCAACTGGCAACCCAACACCAACCGCACCGAAGAAATTCCCTTCACCGTGGCGCGGGTGATCCTGCAGGATTTCACCGGTGTGCCTTTGCTGGCCGACCTTGCCGCCATGCGTTCGGCCGCTGCGCGCGCCGACAAGGACCCGAAAAAAATCGAGCCACTGGTACCGGTGGACATGGTGGTCGACCACTCGATTCAGGTCGACAACTTCGGCAGCCCGGATGCACTCGATCTCAACATGAAGATCGAATTCGAGCGCAACCAGGAGCGCTACCAGTTCCTGAAATGGGGCATGCAGGCGTTCGAAACCTTCAAGGTCGTGCCGCCCGGCGTCGGCATCGTGCACCAGGTGAACATGGAATACCTGGCGCGTGGCGTGATGGAAAAGGATGGCATGGCCTATCCTGACACGCTGGTCGGAACCGACAGCCATACCACGATGATCAACGGCCTCGGCGTGGTGGCCTGGGGCGTGGGCGGTATCGAGGCCGAAGCGGCGATGCTCGGCCAGCCGGTGTATTTCCTCACGCCGGATGTGGTGGGGGTGAACCTCACCGGCCGCACCCGGCCCGGCATCACCGCCACCGACGTGGTGCTGACCATCACCGAAATGCTGCGCAGCGCCAAGGTCGTCGGCAAGTTCGTCGAGTTCTTCGGCGAAGGCGCGGCTGCGCTGCCGGTGACCGACCGTGCAACCATCGCCAACATGGCACCGGAATACGGCGCGACCATGGGCTTCTTCCCGGTGGACGAAGCCACCTGCCAGTACTTCGCCGCCACCGGCCGTTCGACCGAGCAGGTCGACCTGATTCGTGATTACTACCAGGCGCAGCAGCTGTTCGGCATTCCGCAAGCGGGCGACATCGACTATTCGCAAACGCTCACGCTGGACCTTTCCACGGTCGAGCCCTCAATCGCCGGCCCCAAGCGCCCGCAGGATCGCATCGCGCTGTCTGCCGTCGATGCCACCTTCGACGCGCTGATGCAAAAGCCCAAGGATCAGGGCGGCTACGGCAAAACGGAAGAAGACCTGCGCCGGGCTTATCCGGTTGAAGGCGGCGGTGAGTTGCGCCATGGCAGCGTGGTCATCGCGGCCATCACCTCGTGCACCAACACCTCCAACCCCGGCGTGATGATCGCGGCCGGCCTGCTGGCCAAGAAAGCAGTCGAGCTCGGCCTCTACACCCCGGCCCACGTCAAGACCAGCATGGGCCCCGGCTCACGCGCGGTGACCGAATACCTGAAGGCAGCCGAGCTGCTGCCCTATCTGGAAAAGCTGGGCTTTGGCGTGGTCGGCTACGGCTGCACCACCTGCATCGGCAACTCCGGCCCGCTGCCGGAAGCCATCGAGAAAACCATGCTCGACAATGATCTGGTCGCCTGCTCGGTGCTCTCCGGCAACCGCAACTTCGAGGCGCGCGTGCACCAGAACGTCAAGGCCAACTTCCTGATGTCGCCACCGCTGGTGGTTGCATTTGCGCTGGCCGGACGCGTGCCGTTCAATATCGAAAAAGATCCGATCGGCGCCGGCAAGAATGGGCCGGTCTACCTGAGGGACATCTGGCCGAGCAACGAGGAAGTGGCCGCCCTGCTGCACCATTCCACCGATGCCGGCGCCTACAAGAGCTACGCGGACGTCGGCGCCGACAACCCCTTGTGGGATGGCGTTACCGCTCCCAGCGGCGCGGTGTACCAATGGGACGAAGCCTCCACCTATATTCAGGAGCCGCCCTTCTTCGTCAATGAAACCATTCCCAGCCCGGTCATCAAGGGTGCACGCGCGCTGGCGATTTTTGGCGATTCCGTCACCACCGACCACATCAGTCCCGCCGGCGGCATCAAGCCCACTTCACCGGCCGGCGCCTACCTGACCGGACACAAGGTGCTGAAAGCCGATTTCAACAGCTACGGCGCGCGCCGCGGCAACCACGAAGTGATGATGCGCGGCACCTTCGCCAACGTGCGGATCAAGAATCTGATGGTCCCCGGTTCCGAAGGCGGCGTCACCCTCAAGGACGGCAAGGAACAATCGATCTACGATGCCGCCATGGCCTACCAGGCTGAAGCCATGCCGCTGATGATCTTTGCCGGAGAAGAATACGGCACCGGTTCCAGTCGCGACTGGGCCGCCAAGGGCACCACGCTGCTGGGCGTGAAAGCGGTCGTGGCCAAGAGCTTTGAGCGTATCCACCGCTCCAACCTGGCCGGCATGGGCGTGCTGCCCTGCCAGTTCAAGGATGGTGTCGATGCGGCGACATTGAAGCTCGATGGCAGCGAGACCTTTGACCTGGAAGGCGCCGAATCCGGCATCGTCCCGCAGCAGGACGTCACGCTGGTAATTCATCGCGCGAATGGCAGCACGGAGCGCGTCGCGCTCAAGCTGCGCATCGATACGCCGATCGAGGTCGAGTATTACAACAAGGGCGGGATTCTGCCGTTCGTGCTGGGCCAGTTGATGGCTTGAGTCTTCAGGTATTCAGTCCCCATCCTGCTCAACAAGCCTGGATGGGGCTTGCCGCCACCTCTTTCAAACTGGCCTGGTGCAGGAGTCGCTCATGATGAAACGCACAATATTTTTCGCCTTGCCGATTCTGGCCGCCGCCTTGCAAACGGGCTGCAGCGATGATCCGTCGCCAACCTACCAGACCAGCATCAAACCGATCCTCGATGCCCATTGCGTAGCGTGTCATATGCCGGGCGGCTCGGGATACGAACAATCCGGCTTGCGCCTCGACAGTTATGACACCTTGATGAAGGGCACCAGGCTCAATCCTGTGGTTCATCCCGGTTCCAGCTTGAGCAGCACCCTGTACCGGATGGTGTCCGGTCAGCTCGATGCCTCTATCCGCATGCCGCACAGCGAATCAAAACTCACGGAAAAGAATGTCAGCATGATAGGCGCCTGGATCGATCAGGGCGCGAAGAACTGACCGTACGCCCGCAACGGGCGTGCCTTTTATCCGGCGCGTGACTCGCCAAGCAGCATCAAAAAACAAAGCGCTGCGTGAACAATGCACTCACCTTGTCTGGCGGCAGGGGTTTGGCCACCACATAGCCCTGGATTTCGTCACACCCTTGCCCCTTCAGAAACGCCACCTGTTCGGCCGATTCCACGCCCTCGGCCACGACCCGCATGTTCAGTGCATGCGAGAGGCGAATAATGGCGTTGGTGATTTCAGCCCCGTCGCTGTCCGTCAGCACATCGTCGACAAAGCTCTTGTCGATTTTAAGCGTATCAATCGGCATCCGTTTCAACTGGCCCAGGTTGGAATGGCCCGTGCCGAAGTCATCGATGTAGACGTGGAGTCCGCGCCGGCGCAAGGCATCCAGCATGTCAAAGGTGCGCATGGGATTTTCCATTGCGGCACTTTCAGTCACCTCCAGCTGCAGATACGCGACATCCATGCCGGTGTCGCTGAGGATGGATTCGATATCGTCAATCAGGCGTGCATCCGAAAACTGGCGTGGCGACAGGTTGACCGCCACCGGAGGCGGGTTGAGCCCCGCATCGCGCCAGGAAACCCATTGCTCGCAGGCAGCCCGCACCACCCAGCGGCCCAGCGGCAGGATCAGTCCGGTTTCTTCAGCCACCGGAATGAACTGATCGGGCCAGATAATGCCACCCGACTTGGGAAGCCAGCGAACCAGCGCCTCCAGCCCCACCACCTGTCCGTTGGTGAGATCCACCTTGGGCTGATACACCAGCACCAGTTCCTTGCGTTCAAGCGCATGACGCAGCCCGGTTTCCAGGTTCAATTGCTGCTGTGCGACTGTATTCAATTCATCGCTGAAATACTCAAATCCGCTGCGTCGCTGCTTGGCTTGGTACATCGCCAGATCGGCCTGACGCAGCAAGGTGTTGGCGTCCAGTCCGTCGTCCGGATACACGCTGATGCCGATGCTGGCGCCAATGGCATAACGACGCTGTTCGAGCTTGAAGGATTCAGCCAGGGCCTTGATCAGTTTGCGCGCAACCCGGCTGGCGGCACGCGAAGCGGGAGGATGGCTCAGGACGACGGCAAACTCGTCCCCACCCAGCCGGGCGACAAAGTCATCGGCACGCAACTCTTCGTCCAGACGGCTGGCAACAATTCGCAGCACCTGATCACCCACCTCGTGACCCTGCGAATCATTGATGTGCTTGAAACGATCAAGGTCGATGAACAGCAGCGAGACCTGAAGTTTTTCACGTTGCGCACGTGCCAGAGCGTGTGTCAGGAAATCCTGAAAGTACGAGCGATTCGGCAGCCCGGTCAGCGGGTCATGATTGGCCAGCATGTCGAGCCGCATCTCGGAATAACGGCGCTCGGTCAGTGCTGACGAAACGAACAATCCGCCGAGCGCCATGGTCACCATGCTGATCTGCA
>JANJUT010000288.1 GCA_024710445.1 Thiobacillus sp. | reverse complement strand
GAGTTCAGAGGCATCTTGAGCCAAATTGACGTTCACGCCATCCTGGCGAATCTGCCCTTATTCAATGAAATAAGCTCCGAGGAAATCAACCGGATCGCCCTGGGCGCGCGCGAGTTGCACCTCTCACGCGGCGATCGACTGTTCCATGGTGGAGATGTCTCCCATGGGTTTTACATAGTGGTATACGGGCAGGTCAAGCTGGCCTTCACCTCGACCAAGGGTGTCGAGAAAGTGATGAAGCTGGTCGGTCCCGGCCACAGCTTCGGGGAAGCGGTCATGTTTCTCGACAAACCCTATCCGCTGTCCGCACATGTCCTCGCAGATTCCCTGTTGCTGCATATTTCCAAGACCGTGGTGTATGAGGAAATTGCGCGTGACCCCGCATTCTGCCGGAAAATGCTGGCCGGCCTCAGCATGCGCCTGCACGGCCTGGTGCAGGATGTGGAATCGTATTCCCTGCATTCCAGTACACAACGCGTCATCGGCTATCTGCTCCAGCATGAAACGGCCCATCCGGTGGCCGGCAAAGCGCCGCATATCCGCCTGACCGCCAGCAAGACCATCATCGCCTCGCGCCTCAACATCACGCCGGAAACCTTCTCGCGCATCCTCCACGATTTGAGCGCTACCGGTTTGATCAGCGTGGAAGGCAAGGACATCACGATCCAGGACATCGAAAAGCTGCGAAATTACGGTTAGCGGCTTGTCAGCAGCATCCCGTCCGCCGCTCCTCAATTCCTTCGCGTTCCGCCAGTGAATACTGCCCTGCCGCACTAGTGGCTGGTTCCAGCCGATCGCGTGATCTTGTTATACACGTTGTATTTCCCTACCGGCTTGTTCATCGGCAGTCGTTTGACTTCCTTCAGCGTGACCGCGTCATACACGATCAGCGCACCGTCTGTCTCCAGCACACTGGCCAGTGCATAACGGCCATCGCGGGTGAACTCGATATGGGCCAGCGTACGTCCGGGTTCGCGTACCTGCGCCGCCACCTGCAGAGTGGACTTGTCGATTACCGTCAGCGTATCCCTGCCGCCCGGGCTCATCATCGAGTCGACCCAGGCAAAGCGTGAGTTCTCATGGCTGCGCATGAAAAAACCGGGCCCCGGCGTCTTGATCTGCTTGATGGTCTTCCAGTCCTTCATGTCGATGATGCTGACCAGACCTTCCTTGAGATTGGGCGTCGCCATGACCGGTTGTCCCTGATACGTCCAGGTAATGCCGGATCCAAGATGCGGCATGCCGGGAAGATCCAGATCGGCGATCTTGCGCCGCACGTCGAGATTCACGACCTGCCCCTTGCCGGTCTCGCCATGGCTGCCACGGCTGGCCCCCATGACTTCACTGTAGTCCTGGGTAAAGAAGAAATCGTCGAGGTAGTCGTCGAGCATCGAGCGCCTTGGGTTCAGAAAACCCGGAATGAAATCCCCTTCGCGATACTTGAAGTCATGGACCATGCCTATGGCGATATCCGGTGCCTTCGGGTCGTAACTGACCTCCCATACTTCTTTTACGTCCTTGAGCGCCGCAACAAAACTGTTGCGCGGCTCCGCCGTGTAGACCGCCGATACCCGCGAGGTTTGTTTGCCCGCCTTGTCGCCCACCGACAGAGTCTTGAGCAGGTTGAGATCGGAATCGAGGATCACCAGGGTGTGCGGCAGGTAGTTCGCCACCGCCACGTACTTGCCATCGCCCGAAACGGCCGCGTTACGCGTATTGATGCCGGCGCGCACTTCCGCCACCGTCTTCAGGTTCCAGATATCGAACTTGGAGATCCAGCCGTCACGTGACGCGAAGAACACATAGCGCCCGTCCGGCGTGAACTTCGGTCCGCCATGCAAGGCAAACCGGGAAGTGAACCGGTGAATCGGCTCCAGCTTGTCGCCATCGAGGATGGAGACATGATGGTCGCCCCCCTCCACCACCACGAACAGGTTCAACGGGTCGGCGGAGAATGCGGGCTTGTCCGGAAGCGATCCCGGCGCAAAATGCACGATACGCGAGGCCCGGATCTCAGCGTCACCCCATTTCGGGCTTGGGCTCACCGGGGTCATGATCCAGTCGACAAGTTGCTGGATCTCGTCTGGCTTGAGAATGTCCCGGAACGCGGGCATCTGCACGGCAGGCCGGCTGTTCTGGATCACCACGACTGCCTCGCTTCGCTTCAGGCGGGCAAGATTCTCCGGCAGCAGCGCCGGCCCCATCAGCCCCAGCCGGTCGGTGCCATGGCAGCTTGCGCAGTGCCGGGTATAGAGCTGGGGTGGGCCGCCTTCCGCCTCAGCCTGGGCAGGCTGCAAAAAAGCGGCCAGTAAAAACGGCAAGACAAACGGGCGGAACAGCCTCGTGGCAATTCCTGGCTTTTGTCTGCCCGACACATCCCTGCTGCAATCCATATCAAACCCCAATCTCTTCATCTTCCAGATAGCATCCGGGATCTTCCGCCCAGGGATCGCCGCTTACCTGCCAGGCGCGCACCCGGGTATTGCCTCCACAGATATCGAAATACTGGCAGGCACCGCAGCGTCCACCGACTTTGCGCGGGTGTGCTTTCAACCCGGCCATGATGGTGTCGGAGGTATCCATCCATATTTCCGAAAACGGCCGTTCACGCACATTGCCCAGATTGTGGTTCCACCACATGGTGTCAGGATGCACGTTGCCCAGGTTATCGATATTCGAGATATTCACACCGGACGAGTTGCCGCCCCACTGCGCCAGCTTGGCGCGCATGTGAGATTCGAGATGGGGGAAATTCTTCCGCACCCACAGCAGCAGATAAACACCATCGGCATCGTTATTGCCAGTGACGAATTCCTTGTGCCGGCCTTGCGTCTGATCTCGCCAGCAGGCATCGAGCAGCAGGTCCATGGCGCGCCGGGTGGCTTCATGCACCGCATCGTCCTTGCGGTTCCGGTTGCCACGCCCGGCATAATTGAGGTGCGACAGATAGAATTTATCGATGGACTCGTCTTCCATCAATTGCAGCAGCAAGGGCAATTCGTGGGCGTTGTCCTGGGTCAGAGTGAAGCGGATGCCGACCTTGATACCGCGCTCGCGACACAGGCGAATGCCCTGCATCGAGGCATCGAACGCACCCTGCTTGCGACGGAAGGTGTCGTGGGTTGCCTGAATGCCGTCGAGGCTGATGCCCACATAGTCGAAGCCGATGGCATCGATGGCATCGATATTGGTTGCGTCGATCAGCGTGCCATTGGTGGACAGGCCGACATAAAACCCCATGCCCTTGGCACGCCGTGCAATATCGAAAATATCGGGTCGCAGCAGCGGTTCGCCACCGGACAAGATCAGCACCGGCACATGAAACGCTTTCAGATCGTCCATCACATCGAACACTTCCTGCGTGGACAATTCGCCCGGAAAATCCTTGTCAGCGGAAATCGAATAGCAGTGCTTGCAGGTAAGGTTGCAGCGGCGGACCAGATTCCAGATCACGACCGGGCCGGGCGGATTGCGCTTGGGGCCGAGAGGGGTCGGGTTGGCCAGTTCCTGCATGTACTGGGAGATGCGAAACATATTTTTCCTCAGGGAAGGCATTTACCACCGGTCACATCCGCTGTGTTGCTGATGTATCCGATGGTTCCAGGTGTCAGCTTACCCGCCAAGTCGCAAGCCGGTCTTTTTCAGGATACGCGTACTGTAGAGAATTTCGTGGCCGCGGCAGGCGTCGCCCAGCAGTTCGGCAATCTGTTGCGCCTGCGCTTCGACTTCGGTGCGGTCATGCCCATGCACCATGGCAAACAGATTGTATGACCAGTCCGGCAAGTGACGCGGACGGTGGTAGCAGTGGCTGACACATTCCAGTTCACCCACGCGCCGGCCCAATTCGTCGATCCGCGCATCCGCCACATCCCAGACGGTCATGCCGTTGGCCTTGTAACCCAGCGCATAGTGGTTCGGTACCGCCGCAATGCGGCGGATGATGCCATGGTCCAGCATGCGCTGCATGCGCGACATCACATCCTCTGCCGCGATACCCACCTGTTCCGCCACGGCGTGATACGGACGCGCCACCAGCGGCAATCCCTTCTGCGTGGCGACAATAATGGCACGGTCTACCGCGTCAATCACTGTGGGTTCGGCAACAGTATTCATACGCGCAACTTCAACTCGACAAAATATTCGGCCAGCTTCGGCATGTTGTAGACGGTGCAGCCGGTTTCGCGCTCGATTTTATCCACGGCGTCGGCCTGCGCCGTTGCCGTCTCGGTGGCCAGCACAAACCACATGTTCAGCGCATGGTTGCGCTCGTAGTTGTGCGCCACTTCCGGCAGTGCATTCACCTGTTCTGCCACCCGTTCGTAATCCTGCGGCGGAACCTTGAGTGCCGCCAGGCTCAATGCACCGCCCAGACGCTCGGCGTGGTACATCGGACCAAAGCGGCTCAGGGTGCCTGCTTCGAGCAACTTGCCGAGCCGCACCAGCAGTTCCTGCTCGGTGGTGCCAAGCTGCTGCGCAACCGCTTCGTAGGGCTGCGCGCAAATCGGGAAACCATTCTGCAGCGCGTTGATGATCGCCCGGTCGAGTGCGTCCATCATGCCGCCAGCACTGCCTCTGCAGGCGCGACATAGTGCGCGCCGCGCTGCTTGAAACGCCGGCAACTGAACAGGATTTCATGAGAAAAGTCTTGCAGGCCACATTCCTGGCGGATCGCTTCAATGCGTTCCAGCACCGCGGCGCGATCTCGCCCGTGGATCATGCAGAACAGGTTGTAGCGCCAGGCCGGCAGGCGGCGCGGGCGGCGGTAACACAGGGTGACATCAGCTGCCTCGCCAATGCATTTTCCAAAGCCCGCCACCTGCTCGTCCGGAATATCCCACACCACCATGGCATTGGCATGAAAGCCCAATTCCTGGTGCCGCACCACCACGCCGAAGCGCTTGATCACGTCCTGCTCCATCATGCCGCACAAGCGCAGGAAAACATCCTCTTCGCTCAGTCCGGCCTGCTCGCCCAGCGCCGCATAAGGCCGCGATACCAGTGGCATGCCGGATTGCACGGCCGAAATCAGCGCACGATCGGCATCGCTCGGTACAAACGGCGTGGCATTGGGCTTGGCGGCACAACTGGCCTTGGTGGCGCCGTGGTGTCCTGCCCGAAGATTGAAGCCAAGATCGATGTGGTAGTCCTCCAGCATGGGCAGATAGAGCGCTGAACAGCCAATTCTGCGTTCCAGGCCGTGCAGCGCTTCCAGTACGCTGTCTTCGTTGGCAGCCGTCACCACAAACCACAGGTTGTAGGTATGTTCGCGCTGATAGTTGTGGTTGACGGCGGAACACGCGTTCACCATCTGCGCTGCCTGTGCCAGCTGATCTTCAGGCACGGACATGGCGGCCAGCGCACTGTAGCCGACGCGGTGTGGCCGGAACACGGCACCGACCCGGCTGACCGATCCGCGCGCCTGCAACTCGTGCAGGGTATCCAGCACAAGCTTTTCGGTAATGCCGAGCTTGTGTGCAATCGCTGCAAAAGGCGTTGGCACCAGCGGAAAATCACGCTGATAGTCGTTGAGCAAATGGAACTCTATGGCTTCAGTCATCACAATCCCGTCCGGTGCGCGCGTGGTGTCAGAAAAATACCGCTTGGGCTGTCTGCCCTGATTTCGCCGACCTTGGCAAAGGAGGCCGAATCATAGATTTCCACCCGGTTCTCGTCGCGAAGCGACACCCACACCTGCTCGCCGCGCGGCGTGAACTCCATGTGCAACACACCCTTGCCGGGCTTCAGCGTTTTGACTATGGTGCGCGAAGCGACGTCAATCACCTGCACCGTATCGTTGTTGGGGAAAGCAAAGTTGACCCACACCTGGCGATTGTCCGGTCGGGCCACCACGAATACCGGTTGCCCGTGCACGGCGATGCGGCCACTTTCCTTCCACTCCTTCTGACCGATCACCAGCACTTCATGGCGTCCCACCGCGGGTACCAGCAGTTCGTTTCCGGTGGCGGCCCAGCCTTCCAGATGCGGCATCTTGTAGACTGGCAGTTTCTCCTGCCCCCTGCCATAGCCGTCCATGACGCGTTTGATACCCGCCTGCGGATCCCATAGATCGAGCATCGCCAGCCCATCCTCGCCGAACAGGCCGGCAAGGTAAAAACGGCCATCGGCAGTGATCATCGCATCGTAGGGTTCCTTGCCGACGTTGCGGAATTTGGTGACGAGTGGTTTGCCCGGATTGCGCACATCGACCAGCCAGATTTCACCCGCTTCAAACAGACTGAACACGAACTGATTGCCCGGTACATCGACCAGGCCAATCACTTTGGATGCCTTGCCGTTTTCAGCCACGGCCGGGATGTCCGCCACCAGTTCGAGACTGGTCGAGTCAAAAATCTTCACGCCACCCGGTTCGTAATTGGCTACTGCGATCAGCTTGCCATCCTGGGAAATCGCACCGCCAATACTGTTGCCAGCCTGCACCACGCGTTTCACGATGCGCATCTGCAACAGATCGATTTTCGTCAGCCCGCCGTCGCGGCCAAACACATAGGCATAGCGTTCGTCACGCGAGAAATTTACCGAGGCGTGCGACAGATCGCCCAGCCCGGCAATCTGTCCGAGGCTGCTACGCTGGGTGGTATCGATTACCTGCACGCTGCCGGTTGCACGCTCGATCACCACACCCAGATCGCCGGTGCCGCGCAAGGATGTACTGGCACAGCCCTGTAACAGAAAGAATGCGGCAAACAGCGTGGCCAAGACTCGCATCAAAATTGTCCTTTCAACAACAAATCAACTATCCATTCCGCTTCCGATTCGGTCAGAAACGGTTTCCATGGTGGCATCGCGGTCCCCGGCCGACCATGCAGGATGGTCGCTACCAGACTGTCTTTCGGCTTGTCGCGCAGTGCTTCAGGCAACAACGGCAATCCCAGTCCCCCTGCCATGCTCATACCGTGGCAGGAACCGCAATCCTGGAGCACGAGATGCCTGATTTCATTCTGGCGCGCCACGCTCGGCTCGGCCGCCAGTGCCTGTCCGCCAAACGGAATGAGCAACAGTGCCACGAGATATGTCTCGCGTCCCACTATTCCACCACTTCGATCACCCCGAGCATTTCGGGGTGAGGACCACAGCGATAAGGATAGGTACCGGGCTTGTCAAAAGTACGTTGATAGGTCTCGCCAGGGAAAAAACGATCCGACTCAAGCATGTTTTCCTGCTCGAACAAAACCGAATGGTTGTTGCGTTTTTCCTTGTTGATCCAGGTGACTGTCGTGCCCGCCTTGATTTTCAGCTGCTTCGGCACAAACTCCATTTTCTCGATCACCACTTCCGCCACTTCCGCAATGGGTCCCGCCCCTCCATCAGCGGCAGCAGCAGGCATGAATCCGTCCACGCAGAAGCAGGCTGTAAACAGCACGGCTGCAAAAAAACGGGGGGCGCGCAGCCCGCCCCCCCCTTTCTGCTGCCGCGCCGAACGTGTATCAACGCGAAAGTTCAACATGACGGCTCCCGGCTTATTGCTTCACTGCAGTAATGTCAGCCTTGGCATCCAGCCCCAGCGTATATCCCAGGGACACATGATGGTAGCGACCTGCAGTATGGTCATCATGGATGGCAAAACCGAAGTTATAGGCCTTGCCTGCCTGCATGGCGATATCGCCATCACCGCCAGCCAGCTTGCGTGTAAACACCACTGTCCAGTTATCGCCCGCCTTCTTGCCATCAGCCGAAACCAGCGCCTTGCCACCTTCCATGACGCGTTTGTCCGCCACATAGCCATCCATCGGCTTGGCGCCCTTGCCGCTCCTGAACTGGATCAGGTCGTAGAACTTGCCGCTGGCCAGCGAACCACCTGTCACGTACTTGGTTTTCTTGTCATCCTTGGCGCTGGGCATGGTGCGAGCATCCTGGTGGCAGGTTGCCCAGCAACCCACCTGGTCAGCCATATCCACCTTGTTGCCTTCCAGCATCACAGCCAGCTTGACCGAATTATCCTTGTCCATCTTCTCGCCGCCGGATGCTGCCGGATCTTTCCACTGGAAGCGCAAGTAGACATTGGTGGCGTCATAGGCAGCCTGAACGGTGACCGGAATGCTGCCGGCCTTGCCCTTGATCGGATGAGGTTCGATTTTCTCGCCACTGACTATCTTCTTGCCCATGTCAGCAGTTTCCTCATCATGGCAACCGGCGCAGGTCTCACCTTTTTTCAATGCCCGTGCACCGCCATGTTCAACCCCCTTGGTCACCCATTCCATGGGGGAAACACCCGGGTAAAAAACCGTGATTTTCTTGCTGGGGACCTTGCCCCAATCCGGAGCCGCCTGGGCTACACCCATGCCACCCGCCAGTAAAAAACCGAGTGCTGATACCGTAAACAATGTCTTGCTCATGATTCTTCCTCTCCATTCAATTGCAATTTTGATGATTCACTTCCTGGCAAATAGTCGGACTACAGATCGTCCTCGGTCATGCCTTCAGGCTTGTTGTG
>JANJUT010000287.1 GCA_024710445.1 Thiobacillus sp. | reverse complement strand
CGGGCGGCGGCGACGACCTCTTCTCCCGCCCTGCGACGGCGCTCCGCCTGACGGACAGCCAGAGACTGGACTGGCTGCGCCTGGCGCGCTCGGAGAATGTCGGACCCCGCACCTTTCGCGAGTTGATCAACCTCTACGGCAGCGCCGCCGCTGCGCTGGAGGCCCTCCCCGACCTGTCGCGCCGCGGTGGCGCGCGCTCCATCCGCATCGCGACCCTCGCCGAGGTGGAGCGGGAGATGGCGCGGGCCGCGGCCCTCGGCGTCCGCTTCGTCGCCCTCGGCGAGCGCGACTATCCCGATCGCCTGCGCCGCATCGCCTCGGCGCCGCCCCTCGTTGCCCTGCGCGGCGAGGCAGGCTGCCTGACGCGGCCGATGATCGGCCTCGTCGGGTCGCGCAACGCCTCCATCGCCGGCATCAAGATGGCCGCCATCCTGGCGCGCGGGCTCGGCGAGGCGGGCTTCACCACGGTCTCGGGCCTGGCGCGCGGCATCGACACCGCCGCCCACGAGGCCTCGATCGCGACGGGGACGGTCGCCGTCCTCGCCGGCGGGCACGACTGCATCTACCCGGCCGAGAACGAGCCCCTGCTCGTCCGGCTGCTGGCGTCAGGGGTCGCGCTCGGCGAGATGCCGATGGGCCATGAGCCCCGGGCGCGGGATTTCCCCCGCCGCAACCGGCTGATTGCAGGCCTGGCCCTCGGTGTCGTCGTGGTCGAGGCCGCCGAGCGCTCGGGCTCGCTGATCACCGCGCGGATGGCGCTGGAGGAAAACCGCGAGGTCTTCGCCGTGCCGGGCTCGCCCCTCGACCCGCGGGCCGAGGGCGCCAACCGCCTCATCAAGCAGGGCGCGACCCTCGTCACCGGGGTCGATGACATCCTGACTGTCCTCTCCCCCATCCTGGAGAACCCCGCCGATCCCCCCGACATGGAGGAGGATGAGACCCGCCTCGGCGCCGCCGACCCGGGCGATGACGGCCGCAGCCGCATCATGTCCCTGCTCGGCCCGGTTCCCGTGACCATCGACGACGTCGTGCGCGCCTCGGGGCTGGGCGTCGCGGCGGTGCGTGTCGCCCTGCTCGAACTGGAACTGGCGGGCCGGCTTCAGCGCGATCCGGGCGGCCGCGTCTCGCTGCTCTGACCCGCGCCGATCAGCGCACCCTCGCGCTGCCGGATGACGTCCGCCTGCTGCTCGGCCTCCAGCCGCACCATGTCCGCGAGATAGGCCAGCGTCTTGAGCTCTGCCAGCCGCGCCAGTTCCACCAGTTCCGACGCCAGCTTGCCGACATAGGAAGCGATGTCCGCCCGGCTGACCGGAGCCGACGGTGTCGCGGCAAGTGTTCGCCGCCCGGACCGGCCGCTCCCGGTCTGACGCCGCCTGCCATCGACCCGCATGTCCCGCTCCATTCCGCTCCCCGACGCCTGCCGCGGCGCCCAGCCGGATGATCGACACAACCATAATATCAACAGAAAAAATATTGCACCTATAAAGTGCAGTGCTGACTGATTTGACTTGGACACGCCTTGTGCCCATGTTCCGGCCGACTTTCGGCCCCGCATGACCGGTCGGCCGACAATTCCAAGGGGCACAGGCGCGTGGGCGTGAATGTCGTCATCGTCGAATCGCCGGCCAATGTCAGCAACAGGGCAATGACCAGCGTGCGTCCTTGCCCCGTGTGGTGGTGATGGCCATGTGCGTGGCCGGCGTGATCGTGCTCAGGAACGGCCACAGTAATCGGTCGGGTCGACCTGCAGGTTGAGGTCGGCGGATTCCTGTCCCAGCCCTGCGATGTGATGCAGCGCATTGGCATAGCGGGCCGACTCGCGCAACTGGGTCAGGGTCGGCGGATGCGGGTGGCCGTGCATGCGCGCCAGCCGGGCGCGGGCCGGTGCGGGCCAGTCCACTTTCAGATTGGCCAGTACCTCGTCGGCGAGGTCGGGCCGGTTGCATACCAGTGCCATGTCGCAGCCCGCATCAAGCGCGGCAGCGACGCGGCCCACCACGCTACCCGCCACGCTGGCAGCCTCCATGCAGAGATCGTCGCTGAATATCGTGCCGTCGAATTGCAGTTGCTGGCGCAGCAGCTTTTGCAGCCATATTTTCGAGAACCCGGCTGGCTGCGCGTCAACCTGTGGATAGATCACGTGCGCCGGCATGATTGCCGCCAGTCCGGCCTCGATCATCAGGCGGAACGGCACCAGATCGGCGATGGCAATATCGCCAAGGGTGCGCTCGTCCACCGGGATGGCGACGTGCGAATCGGCCACCACAAAGCCATGTCCGGGAAAATGCTTGCCGCAGGCAGCCATGCCCGCATCCTTCATCCCCAGCATCACGGCCTGTCCCAGTTCGAACACCGCATGCGGGTCGGCGTGGAACGAACGGTTGCCGATCACCGAGGAGGCACCGTAATCCAGATCGAGCACCGGAGCAAAGCTGAAATCGACGCCGTGCGCGCGCAGTTCGCTGGCCAGCACGTAGCCGGTTTCGCGCGCCAGATGTCTGGCCTGCTGCGGATGCTCATTCCAGATTTCGCCGAAGGTGCGCATCGGCGGCAGCCGGGTGAAGCCTTCACGGAAGCGCTGCACCCGCCCGCCTTCATGGTCGACCCCGATCAGCAGGGGCGCGGACTTGAGCGCATGAATTTCACTGGTCAATGCCGCCAGTTGCACGGGGTCGCGGTAATTGCGGCTGAACAGGATCACACCGCCGACCAGAGGATGGCTCAGGCGCCGTCGATCGTCATCGGTGAGTTCGGTGCCGGCAACATCGAGCATCAAGGGGCCCAGCGTCATGGTCGCTCCAGTCTGAAGGATGGCGTCACGGATACTACGCCGGGGGAAGGGGGATACTGGATTGTTCCAGCACGACAAACGCCAGCACGAAATCGCCTTCATCCGACAGCGAAACATGCTGCGCTGTGACGCCGCGCGTCAGCAGCCAGTTCGCGAGTTCGGGCGCACATTCGATCAGGGGCTTGCCGTGTACATCGCGCAACACCGCAATGTTGCGCAGGGTGACCGGTGCACGCAGCCCGGTTCCCGTCGCCTTGGCAAATGCTTCCTTGGCGGCAAAACACTTGGCCAGAAAGCGCGCCGGGTCGCGGCTGGCGTAATACCCGGCATGCTCGGCCGGGGCGAGCATGCGGTCGGCATAGTGTTCGCCGAAGCGTGCGAGACCGTTGCGGATACGCCCGGCGTCGAGCAGATCGGTGCCGATGCCGTGGATCACAAGGTCACCTTTACTGGCAAGCCGGCCTTGCGAATTTTTTCGGCAAAAGCATTCAGCCATTCGACGGGCAGTGCCGACAGACGGCTGGCCTGGGCTTGCATCGACGGGCGCGCCAGTCCGTACAGCCACACGCCTTGCACCGGAATTTTCTGTGCGCGGATGTGGCTCACCGTGGACAGATAGGCTTGCTGCTCGGCTTCGGATGGCGGTGCGCCATCCAGCGCGAATACGCAGGTCTGCAGCCAGGTCGGGCACAGGGCGGCGGCGATGGCCAGCCGCTCGAACTGCTTCTCGGGCGGGATCCGGGTCTGGTTGATCGCGCGCATGCCGCCAGCGGTCGCGCGGTCGAATTTGAACCAGACTTCGCCGTTCAACGCGGCCATTTTTCTCAGCCCCTCCTGCACCCGCGGCCGGTCGGCCAGACTGCCGTTGGTGATCAGAACCAGCTTGATTTTGTCGACAAGTTCAAAATCGGCCATTACCCGGCCAATCAGTTCGATCACCTGTGGAAACACCCTGGCGCTGGTGGGTTCGCCATTGCCCGACAGGGCGATATCGTTCAGGCGCCGGGCTTCTGCCGGTACCCGCGTTTGCATGAAATCGCCCCGCAGGATGTCGGTGAGCATCGCTCGCAGTTCGTCCTCCAGGCGCGTCAAGTCAATTTCGGGTGCAGTGCCGCGCACCAGATCCGGTACCTGGCAATACACACACGCCCAGTTGCAGGCGTTGTTGGGGTTGAGGTTGATTCCCACCGATACGCCGCCCGCACGGCGCGAGACCACGGGATAGACATAGGTCATTCCCGCCGTATCGCGGTTATGGTCTTCTGGAGTGAGAGGAGCGGTCAGTGCCATCCGGGGATTTTCTCATCAGTTCGGTGGCGCAACAAAAAACGCCCTCACAGGGCGTTTTCAACTATCTGGCGGAAGCGGTGAGATTCGAACTCACGGATGGCTTGCACCATCGCCGGTTTTCAAGTTTTGCGTAACCGGACTTTACACTCCTTTTCGTTGTTTTGTATAGCCATGCAATTCCTTACAGATCAATTGCTTAAAGTCGTTGCAAGTTTGGCGGAGTTTGTCGTAACTTTACGGGGGCTGCTAATAATGTGCTAAACGAGTGCTAAAGGAGGGTGGAAAAGTGAAGCTGACAAAGACGAATATTGACAAGGTTGTGCCTCCGGAAAAGGGGTACAAAATCAAATGGGACGAGTCGGTTCCCGGTTACGGGTTGCGTGTCACAGCAAAGGGAAAAAAGGTCTTCGTCGCACAGGGACGGGTAAGGGGTAAGGCGGTCTGTTTCACCATTGGGCCTTATGGTGAATTTACCGAGAGCGAAGCACGGGACAGGGCGCGGCAGATATTGCAGGCCATGCGTGTGGGTATCGACCCGCGTGACGTGAAGAAGCAGGACGAAGCGGTCAAGGTGACACTGCGGCAGGTGACAGACGAATACACCAGCAGACCGGGCAAGCTGAAAGAAAGCAGCAAAAGCGAAATCAACCGTCATGTGACCACAACCTTTGAAGCGTGGCAGCACAAGCCCATCGCGTCCATTACCGAGGACATGTGCCGGAAGCGCTACAAGGAAATGCTCACGAAGGGTTTGCGCGGCAAGGCACCAGCCCCAGGACAGGCGAACCAAAGTTTTTCCGTCCTTCGCGCCTTAATCAATTTCGCAGGTCGGCGGTACAAGAAGTCAGACGGAACGCCGCTGATTACGAATAACCCGGTGCTGGTGTTGAAAGACGATTGGGCGAAGCTGGAAGCACGCGATACCCGTATACCTGACAAGAAGGTGGGCGCGGTTTGGCACATGCTTACGACCAGCCGCGAAGTCGCTTACAACCGGGACACGCTGGCAAGCATCGACCTCGTTATGTTTCTCCTGCTCACTGGTGCGCGTATTGGCGAAGCATCCGCGCTGACATGGGACAGGGTGAACTTGGACGAATGCTGGTGGCACATACCCGACCCGAAAAATTCTAATCCCGTCTGGCTACCTTTATCCACGCAGGCTGTCGAACTGCTCAAGACACGCCAGCGGGTAAACGGTAGCCCGTTCGTGTTCACCAGTTGGGGAGCGAGTGGGCATCTGCGCGACCCCCGCGACACCATGAAGAAGCTCAGTGAGGCGGCGGGTTTGCACCTGTCAGCACATGACCTCCGCCGCAGCTTCACCACTATTGGGATCGCCATGTGCAAGCTCGACATTCTCAAGGTTGAACTGCTGACAAACCATAAACCCAAGTCGGTGACTGCCAAGCACTACTTGGAGACGAAACACCTGCAATACCTGCTCCCAGAAGTGCAGGCAATCGCGGACTGGATATCCGGTCAAGGCCGAATTGCGGGAGCGATTACCACAGGTCAAAACGTGGTGGCGCTGCGGGCTTAACGAACGGTCGTTCAAAGGTAGAAACGACCGTTACGAGGGCAGAAATTATCCAACCTTAAAGCGCTTGCAAAGGAGCGCGGGTCTGTATAAAGTTGCTCGCAGTTAAGCCTTATCCGTGCAACGCGGGAAGGCGATTCAAGGGGCCGCACAGGGCGCCAAGGTAAAGAAGATCTGTGACGTGAGCCGGGCAACCGGACACTGCCCGAATCCGTAAGTGGGCTGAGTGACCATCAAATAATCCCACGGGTCATCAGCCTGCCTCTGCATCTTATTCATTACCCATGCGCGGCAGGTAAGTTCAAAAGGACTTGCCCCATGAAACCTGCTGTCAAGCTTCTCACAAACATCGAAGTGGCCGACATGCTCGGCATCAAACCCAACACACTTGAAATCTGGCGCGTGAAAGGCCAAGGCCCAAAGTTCAAGAAAATGGGGAGAGTAAAACAAGCCCCCATCAGGTACGACGAAGCCGAGGTTCTTGCTTGGCTTGAGGCGCAAACCTGCGCCAGTACCAGTCAATACACAGCCCGCAATCAGCTCGCCCAACTCGAAGCAGCGTAACGACCGCCAA
>JANJUT010000273.1 GCA_024710445.1 Thiobacillus sp. | reverse complement strand
CGATGACCATTTCGATCGCTGGATTAGCGTATAGAAAACGCAGTTCGCGATCGAAGCGCGCGATCACATCCGGCGCATTGTCAACCAGAGCCTGAAATTCCTGCGAATGGTGACGCAGCAGCTTTTCCATCTCCCTGGTCGTGGTGATGTCCCGCACCACGGCAATAATTTCGTGCTCATTTTCCAGCTCGACCTGAGACAGGCTGATCGCCACGGGGAGAACATTGCCGTCCTTGCAGCGGACCTGCGATTCCACCCGCATCCCCTTTGGCCAGGATGCCGGGTTGGCGGAATAGTGCGCGTGGTGTGCCGCATACGTGGCGCGCAGGTCCTGCGGCACCAGCATTTCGACCGACTGGCCGAGCATTTCATCCTGCCCGTAACCCAGCAGAATTTCTGCCATGGCATTCGCCAGAACGATCCTTCCATCCGGATCGAACAGGAAAACGGCATCAGGCGCCGCATTGAAAATCATGCGGAAGCGCGCCTCGCTTTTATGCAGGCTTTTCGCAGAATTATCCGGGTCGTGACTGGAATTTCTCATACCGACGAGCCTTCAGCTTCACGCATATTTCATGATCTCGGCCGGAATCGCCTGCAGCGACGTGCTTCGGTCCACTCCACCCAGTTTCACCGCTTCCTTCGGCATGCCATAGACGACACATGTGGCCTCGTCCTGCGCCACGGTAGTCGCACCCGCATCGTGCATTTCCTTGAGACCGCGCGCGCCGTCATCACCCATGCCGGTCATGATGACGCCCAGGGCATTCCTGCCCGCGAACTTGGCCACCGAGCGGAACAACACATCCACCGAAGGCCGATGGCGATTGACCACCGGGCCATCCACTACTTCGACGTGATACTGAGCCCCATTGCGCTTGAGCAGCATGTGCCGGCCGCCGGGCGCGATCAGCGCACGCCCGGGCATGACACGATCGCCGTTCTGCGCTTCACGTACCTCGATCTGGCACAGGCTATTGAGTCGGGCGGCGAAGGAGGCGGTGAACTTCTCCGGCATGTGCTGCACGATGACGATCCCGGGCGACACGCGCGGCAACGCAGTCAGCACGGCCTCGAGTGCCTGGGTGCCGCCAGTTGAGGTGCCGATGGCAACGATGCGTTCGGTGGTCTGCGCCATCGCATGGCTGGCGGCAGGCAGAATCGCGTCGGCATTGAGTTTGGGCATCACGACAGCAGGCGAAGCTGTTGCCTGGGTTCTCAGGTTGCGCACATTGGCATGGGCCGCCGCCTTGACTGCGCGGATCAGGTCGGAGCCGGCATCCTCCAGCGCCGTGCGACGGTTGCCGATGCCCGGCTTGGGCACGATCCCGACCGCGCCTGCCGCCAGGGCCTGCATGGCCGTTTCCGAACCCTTCTCGGTAATCGAGGAACAGATCACCACTGGCGTCGGCCGCTCCGCCATGATTTTCCTGAGGAAGCTGATGCCGTCCATGCGTGGCATTTCCACATCCAGCACGAAAACATCCGGCCACTGCTTCTTCAGCTTTTCCTGCGCAAAAATAGGGTCGGATGCGGCAGCAATCACCTCGATTCCGGAATCGGCGTTGAGCACTTCGGACAACACCTGCCGCACCACGGCAGAATCGTCCACGACCAGAACTTTTATACTCGTTGACATAGATTCCCTGCTTTAAGCGTCATTGCAATGGCCAACCCCCTGCGGGGCAAGGTGGCGCACCCATACATGGCCTGACCAGATATCGAATATCACCGTGCGATGGCCCGCACCGCCCAGGTCTTCCGATGCCAGGCGCAGGCCATGGTGTTTGACCAGATGCCGCCCAGCCTCGGCATTTTTGACCCCGATGTGGGTTTGGCCCGTTTTTACCTGCCGCTGAAACATGTTGCCGCCGCCAAACAATTTGACCTGATAATCCTCAAGCGCCGTGCCGCTTCGGCGAATTTCCTCCAGCAGGAGCCCGAGGGCTTCGTCCGCATACTTCCCATCCGCCAGCTTCGATCCCCGCTCTTGCCGGCTCGGCAGCATGTAGTGGCACATGCCGCCAAGCAGCAATTTCGGATGCCAGAGCGTGATGGACACACAGGAACCCAGGATCGTCCGGATACGGATATCCCGATCCCCGAAATAGTACTCACCGGGATTCAGAAAGATTTCGATGACATGAGGCGGCTTGCGCATGGGTGATATTGCCGGCCTATTTTCTGTACACCGACGGCCGCACGGCACTGAGTACATCTGTCACGCCGTTGAGACTTTCCGAATGGCCAATGATCAGATAGCCGCCAGGCTTGAGCATGGCGGCGATACGCTCGACCACCCGCGCCTTGGTGTCGGTATTGAAATAGATCATCACATTGCGCAGGAAAACCACATCGAACTCACCCAAACGTGGCAGGGTTTCGTTGAGATTGATCTGCTGAAAGCTCACGCGCGACCGCAGGCGCTTGTCCATGAGAAAACGGCCTTCCTGCGAGCCCACGCCCTTGAGGCAATATTCCTGCAGGTAACGCTGGGGAATATGGCTCGCACGCTCCATCGCATACAGCCCGCTGCGTGCGCGTTCCAGCACGCGTGTGCTGATGTCGGAGGCAAAGATTTCCCACGGTGCTTCACCCAGTTGATCGGACAGCACCATGGCCAGGGTAAAGGGCTCCTCGCCGCTGGAGCAGGCCGCGCTCCACACACGGAACGGTGAGCCGGGTTGCCGCTCGGCAAGAATGCGCTGTTGCAGAAACTCGAAGTGCTTGGGCTCACGGAAAAAATAGGTTTCATTGGTGGTGAGCAGGTCCAGCGCAGTCTGCAGCTCCTCCGGCTGCTCCCCGCTCTTGAGCAGGTGCAGATAATCAAGGTAGGAGCCGAGCGAATAATGCTTCAGCCGTTTCGCCAGACGCCCGCACACCAGCGCCTTCTTGGCCGGGGAAAGGTTGATTCCCGCAAGCCGGTAAATCAGCCGCTGGAATTCGCCGAACTCATGATCGGACAGCGTGGACGCCTGCATGCCTACTCCCTT
>JANJUT010000259.1 GCA_024710445.1 Thiobacillus sp. | reverse complement strand
GAAGGTGTAGGCGCCGGGCGTATGGGCTTTCAGCAGACGGAACTGAAGGTTGTCCACCTGGGCGTAGCGGCCAAGTTCGGACAGGTCGCTGCAGATCAGCGTGAGGTCATGCTCGCCATCGAGTCCGCGCACGGCCAGCAGCCGCATCGCCGCCTCCTTGTCGCCAATGCGGCAACCGAGCGCATAGCACGAGTCGGTTGGATAAACGATCACGCCGCCGCGCTTGAGAATATCGACCGCCTGCTGGATGAGCCGGACTTGCGGGTTGTCCGCGTGAATATTGAAAAATTGCGCCATACAGTCTCAGACAGTGGAAAGGGAAAAATGCGGGGCAAGCTCGGGCCAGCCTTGCCAGACAGGTTTGCAGTAATGCGGCAGTTCGGGAAGCCGGCCAATATCGACGCCCTCGCCCGGCGCATGAAAATCCGCACCGCGCGAGGCCTTGAGGCTGAAGGCCCGCGCCAGGTCGGCAAATTTCCCGTATTCGGACGGATGATGGCTGCCGGTGATGACTTCGATCCCCTCGCCGCCCAGCGCCCGAAATGCGTCCAGCATCAAGAGCAACTGGCGTGCATTAAGGGCATAGCGTCCAGGATGCGCAACCACGGCCATGCCGCCACTGGCGCGTATCCAGCCGATCGCGTTTTCCAGCGAGGTCCATTCGTGTTCGACGAAACCGGGATTGCCCTGGGTGAGATAGCGTTTGAAGGCGCTGCGCATGTCGGGCGCATGGCCCCGCGCCACCAGCCAGCGCGCGAAATGCGTACGCCCGACCATTTCCTTGTTGGCGGCGTAGCCATACGCGCCTTCATACGCCCCCTCGATACCGTGCTGCGCCAGGTCCCTGGCCATGCGATGCGCCCGCTCGATGCGGCCAAGGCGAATATCGTGCAGGCCGGCAACCAGGTCAGGGTGCTGCGGGTCGATGCGCAGGCCAACGATGTGCACCGTCTGTCCGCCCCAGGTCACCGATATCTCGACGCCCGGAATCAGTGTCATATCCGTCGCGGCAGCGGCCGTTTGCGCAGCCGCCAGCCCGCTCACGTCATCGTGGTCGGTGAGCGCGAGCACATCCACGCCGTTGGCCGCGGCACGCGTGACCACATCAGCGGGTGACAACACGCCGTCAGAGACGTTGGAATGGCAATGCAGATCGATATTCAGCATCGATGATCAGGATCAGGGAACCAAGGCCAAAAGCGCTTGGTCAGGAGGGGGAATCATAGCAAAATAAGCAGCCTCCTGAATTTAGCCCCCTGCAGAGCCGAACCATAATGAAAAAACTGCTGTTTGATCTCTTCCCCATCATCATCTTTTTCATCGCCTACAAGCTGGGCGATGCCAATGCCGAGGCCACGAATGCCTTCATGGCGAGCGTGGGCCTGCCGCAACCTGCGGGCGTGAGCGAAAAGCCCGGCATTTATCTTGCGACCCTGATCGCCATCGTGGCCAGCTTTGGCCAGATTGCCTGGGTCAAGCTGCGCGGCAACAAAGTCGAAACCATGATGTGGGTCAGCCTCGGCATCATCGCCGTCTTCGGTGGCGCCACCCTGTGGCTGCATGACGAAAACTTCATCAAGTGGAAGCCGACCGTGCTCTACTGGATTTTTGCCGGCATCATTTTTGGCGCAGCGGCACTGGGCCGTAACGTCATTAAAAGCGTCATGGGCGAACAAATGGAACTTCCCGATCCTGCCTGGAGTCGGTTGAACGCGAGCTGGGGCGGTTTTTTTACCGTCATGGGGGTTGCAAATCTGTATGTTGCCTTCAACTTCTCGACTGACGCCTGGGTCAACTTCAAGCTGTTCGGCAGTCTGGGGCTGATGCTGGTATTCGTGATTGGCCAGAGCATGATGCTGACCAAGTATCTGGATAAAGCCGACTTAGAGAAAGAAGAAAAGCAATAATGTTCTACGCCATCGTTGGACAGGATGTGTCCGACAGCCTCGACAAGCGGCTTGCTGCGCGTCCCGCGCACCTGGAGCGCCTGCAGGCGCTGCAACAGTCAGGACGCTTGCTGCTGGCGGGTCCGTTTCCCGCCATCGACAGCAACGACCCCGGTGCGGCCGGGTTCTCCGGCAGCCTGATCGTGGCTGAATTTGATTCGCTGGCTGACGCGCAGGCGTGGGCCGATGCCGATCCTTACGTGGCCACTGGCGTGTATGCCAGCGTCAGCGTCAAACCCTTCAAGAAAGTATTGCCCGCATGAGCACAGCCGATCTGATCCGCGAGCGCCTCATCGCGCTGGAACCCGAAACCTTTACCCTGGATGACGAAAGTGCCCAGCACAAGGGCCATGTCGGTGCTGCCGGCGGTGGCGGACATTTCCGCCTCACCATTGTGTCACCCAGGTTCCGCAACCTCGCCACCCTCGCCCGCCATCGGCTTGTGTACGAAGCCATGGGCGAACTCATGCAGCGTGACATTCATGCGCTGTCGATCACCGCCTTAACCCCCGAAGAACTCTGAAAAGGAATCCGAATGCGCCTCGCCTTGCTGAAAAACAAACTAAGCATTCGACTAAGCCCGCAAGCGGGCAAGTCGCTGGTTATCCCCGCCCTGATTCTGCTGGCCCTGTCCCCGTTGGCCCAGGCACAAGCGCCTGCGCCTGCAGCTGCCGACGCCAGCAAGCCGCTGGCCACCGTCAATGGCAAGGAAATTCCCGCCTTGTACGGCGAACTGGTCAAACGTGAAATGGCTCAGGGCCAGCCCGACTCCCCGCAGATCGACATGCGCGTACGCGAATCGCTGATCAACCTCGAACTGCTGTCGCGCGCCGCCATCGACAAAGGCCTCGACAAGGACCCCCGTCTGGCTGCCGCGCTGGACATCCGCCGCAAGGATCAACTGGCCAAAGGCTATCTGGAAGACTACGTCAAGGCGCATCCGGTCTCCGATGCCGAGATCCAGGCCGCGTATGACAAAGCCAAGGCCGAAGCGGTTGGCCCGGAATATCTGTCACGCCATATCCTTGTAAAAACCGAAGCGGAAGCTAAAAAGATCATTGCAGACCTCGGCAAGAAGAAAGCCCGGTTTGAAGATCTGGCCAAAAAACTTTCGCAAGATCCGGGATCGGCCAAAAATGGGGGCGCACTCGACTGGTCCGATCGCCGCGCATTCGTGAAGGAGTTTTCCGACGCGATGGCCAGCCTGAAAAAGGGAGAGATCACGAAAACACCGGTAAAGTCGCAGTTCGGCTACCACGTCATCCGTCTTGACGACACGCGCCAGCCACAACTGCCGCCACTGGATGCCGTGCGTGGGGAGATCATCAAGCAGTTGCAGCAGGAACGCATTCGCGACGCCATCACGTCTGTTCGTGCCAGTGCAAAAATAGAGTAGTTCGCTAATAATCAATACCAAGCGGGGTGATAGCCCCGCCTTCATCTGACAGGGAGCCATCATGGCCAGCAAAGAACATAATCACCTGCAAGACGTTTTTCTCAACACCCTGCGCAAGGACCGCATACCGGTCTCGGTGTTTCTCGTCAACGGCATCAAGCTGATGGGGCGGATCGAATCATTCGACCAGTTCGTGGTGCTGCTGAAAGGCCAGGATCAGGCCGCGCAAATGATTTTCAAGCATGCCATCTCGACCATCTCGCCCTCGCGCGAAGTGATCCTGCCGCATCGCGAACCCGAACCTCAATAAGCCGCTTTACTCGACACGGGCGGCCAGCAGTCTGGCCGCCATGTGTGCATCCACCAATACCGCTGCCCCGCCGCGATAGGCCTGCTTGTGGCGTGCGGGTATCGTCGCCAGAGCCTGTGTATCTTTCAGATACATTACGGCATAGCCTTCGGGATGCGTATTCAGCCACGCCCCCGCCTCTGCTCCGTTCAACTCAGCCAGCGGCGCTTCCAGCCTGCCGAGGAATTGATACTGAGCATGGTATCTCGCGGCATT
>JANJUT010000164.1 GCA_024710445.1 Thiobacillus sp. | reverse complement strand
GGATGAGCGGGGTCGCCTTTTCTTGGGTTACTTTCTTTTGGCGAGACAAAAGAAAGTGACTTGCCGTCGGCAACCCCGGCCAACGGTCAACCACCAATCAAACACTTCACATCAGCGAACAGACCCTTCGACAGGCTCAGGGCGAACGGCGGCAAGGCAAACGGGGATTCAGATAAAACGCCTAAGCTCCTTCCAACCCCTCAATCTCCCCCGACACCTCCAACCACTCCCCCTCCTCAATCGCCAACTCATCAATCACATGCTGTAGCTGTTTGCCGGTTTCGGTAATTTCCTCCACCGACAACGTCCCACCCAGCTTCGCCTCAAACGCCGCCTTCTCGACCTGCAACGCCGCCATGCTTTTTTCCAGCCGCTCCAGCTTCTGTTTCAATGACTTGACCTTGCCCGACGGCACCGGCTTTTTCGCCGACACCGGCACAGGTTCGGCCTTCACCTCGACAACCGGCGCTGCCTTGCCGGCCTGCTTCAATTCCTCACGCAGGCGCTTGCCCTCTTCCAGCAGATAGCGCTGGTAATCGTCCAAGTCGCCATCGAACGGTTCGACGCCGCCTTTGCTGACCATCCAGAACTCGTCGCACACGGAGCGCAGCAGGGCGCGGTCGTGGCTGACCAGCATGACGGTGCCTTCGAATTCGTTGAGCGCCATCGCCAGCGCTTCGCGCGTGGCCAGATCGAGGTGGTTGGTCGGTTCGTCCAGCAGCAGCAGGTTGGGGCGCTGCCACACGATCATGCACAGCACGAGGCGGGCTTTTTCGCCGCCGCTCATGGTGCCGACGGCCTGCTTGACCATGTCGCCGTTGAAGTTGAAGGTGCCGAGGAAGGTACGCAGGTCCTGTTCGCGGCTGCTGAACTGGCCGGCGCCGCCGTTGGCGATGGTGTCGCGGGCGAGGCGGATCATGTGCTCGAGCGGCGTGTCGGCGGGGCGCAGCACGTCGAGTTCCTGTTGCGCGAAGTAGCCGATGTTGAGGCCGCGGCCTTCGAGTACTTCGCCCTCGACCACGGGCAGGGTGCGGGCGATGGTCTTGACCACGGTCGATTTTCCCTGGCCGTTGGCGCCAAGAATACCGATGCGCTGGCCGGCGAACACGGATTTGCTGACGCCGCGCACGATGACGGTGGACGGCGTGCCGGGGGGCGCGTCGTCGGGCGGCGGATAACCGAAGCTGGCGTTGTCGATGCTCAGCATGGGGTTGGGCAGGTTCTGCGGTTCCTTGAATTCGAAGGTGAATTCAGCGTTGGCCAGCAACGGCGCCAGCTTCTCCATGCGATCCAGCGCCTTGACCCGGCTTTGTGCCTGCTTGGCCTTGCTGGCCTTGGCCTTGAAGCGGTTGATGAAGTCCTGCAGGTGGGCGATTTTTTCCTGCTGTTTGGCAAACGCCGCCTGATGCAGCGCCAGTTGTTCGGCATGCATGTCTTCGAAACTACTGTAGTTGCCGCCGTAACGCGTGAGCTGGCCGTTTTCGATGTGCAGCGTGACATTGGTCACGGCATCCAGAAACTCGCGGTCATGGCTGATCACCAGCATGGTGCCGGGGTATTTCTTGAGCCAGGCTTCGAGCCACACCAATGCGTCCAGATCCAGGTGGTTGGTGGGTTCGTCGAGCAGCAAGAGTTCGGACGGGCACATCAGCGCGCGGGCGAGTTGCAGGCGCATGCGCCAACCGCCGGAAAAGCTGTTGACCGGCTGATTGAGTTCGCGCACCTGGAATCCCAGGCCGAGCATCAGCGACTGCGCGCGCGATTGCGCATCGTGCGCGCCGGCGTCGTGCAGCGCCATGTAGGCATGGGCCATCCGCTCGCCGTCGTCGCTGGCCTCGGCAGCGGTGACTTCAGCCTGCGCTTCGGCCAGTGCTGTATCGCCGGCAATGACGAAATCGGTCGCGGACTCGGTCGTTTCCGGCATGTCCTGCGCCACCTGCGCCATGCGCCACTGTGACGGAATGGAAAAGTCACCCTTGTCTTCGTGCAGGGTGCCGTTCAGCAGTGCAAACAGGCTGGACTTGCCGGCGCCGTTGCGACCGACCAGGCCGACCCGTTCACCGGGGTTGATGGAAACCGACGCGTTGTCGAGCAGGACCTTGGCGCTACGCCGCAGGCAGAGATTCTTGAGGATGATCATGTACAGGATGCGGCACGCAGAACACGCACCACTTAAATCGCAAAGCCGGATTCTACCTTGGACCCGCCTTCGGACAATGGAAGCGGGCCCGTCCTGGGGCCAGCACGCCCTGGCGCGGGATCAGGATGGACCATTCACCCTGCCGGCTGTTTGTCACTTCGACACGGGATGACGGTTTTCCGTCAAGTTACCGTCCCCATTCAGGTGACCTTTTTCGGCACGCGTTCTCAGCGCCTTGTTTTATTGACGTTTTTTTGTGCCCGCCCCAGACCCATCAGGGTGGCACAGGCGTTGCAAGTATTCAGGCAACCCACCCCGATCAAGGAGCACATCATGAAACTGCAATTCGGCCAAAACCAACTGGTACTCGAACTCAGCCACACACCTTTCTCCTGGTTTCATGGCCAGACCGAACGCATGAGCCTAACCAGCCTGTCGCTGCTGTTCATTCAGTTTTCATTGTTCGCACGTCAACCGGCCATCTGACAATGCAAGTAGGTAGAAACACCAGCGTGAGCTTCAACCTGTCCTGTTCTCCACTGGGATTTTTCAGCGGCAGCACCTGCCGTATGTCGATGTTCAGCCTGACGCTGCTGTTCATCGAGTTCCGGGTGCTGCGCCGCACCGCCGCCAACGCTGCGAACTGCACCTGAAGACTCAAGCGCGCAATTCCAGCACGGCCTCCAGCCCGCCTTGCGGGCGATTCTGCAACTTCACCTTCCAGCCATTCGTTTCCGCCAGCTGGCGCACAATTGCCAGCCCCAGCCCGGTGCCACCCGTTGCCTGCGAACGCGAACTTTCCAGCCGGTAAAACGGCCTGAATACCTTTTCCAGCTGATCGTCGGGGATACCCGGGCCGCTATCGCGCACGATCACCCGCACCATCGCTTTTCCCCGTTCCAGCGCCAGTTCAACCGGCGTATCACCACCGTAACGCTGCGCATTCTGGATCAGATTGGCCACGATCTGCCGCACCGTCAAGCGGCCTGCCTCGACCTCGCACGGCGCCGCGCCCGACCAGGCCAGACCGGCCTCATCCGCCACCTCATCCAGCAACCCGGCCAGATCGAAGCGCTGCAGGGCTTCGGGCCGGGTGGTGCGCGCCAGTTCAAGATAGCCGCTGATCAGCCTGTTCATGTCGGCCAGATCGGACACGGCCCGGTCGATGCGGGCCGGGCTGGGATCATCGCGCAGCATTTCCAGATTGAGCTGCAAACGCGTCATCGGGGTACGCAGATCGTGCGAAATCCCCGCCAGCAAGGTCGTGCGGTTATCCAGCAGATCGCGCACTTCGGCCGCCATGGTATTGAAACGGCGGGCCAGCTCGGCCAGTTCCGCCGGACCGGTTTCCGGCAAAGGCTCGGGCAGTTCGCCCGCCCCCACCTGGCTGGCAGCAGAGGCCACACGCGCCAGCGGCACGGTGATGCGCCGCACCAGAAACAGTGCCGTCAGCAAGCTCAGGAAAGTACCCAATGCCACCACGGCAATGGCTGCCAAAGGTGGCTGGACCGCATAACGGTCGGGGAAAAATCCGGCGTGCAGGTCATGACCGCCCACCGGAATATCCAGCCACGCCGCCCGTGTGCCCGGCACGCCACGCAGTACGATGGGCTCTCCCACCCGGCTGCTCAGTGCCGACTCGATCTGCTTGCGGAATGCAAACCGGGGCGCGGTCACCGTTGCCCCGACATCCACCGTCGTCAGACGCAGGCCATGGCGACGCGCCAGTTCGCGTTCAAAGGCGATACGGGTCTGCGGCGGCAGTTCCACCCAGGTTTGCGCCGACAGCACGATCAATCCGGCCAGATCGTCGGCCGAACGCTCCGCCACCGGGACGATCAGGGTTCGATACACCACCCAGAACGCTGCCGCCTGAAACACGACAAATGACAGCGCCAAGGTCAGCGCGGTGCGGGCGAACAGGGAATGAGTGAGGCGCTTCACCCTTTACCCTGTGGCACGAACAGATAGCCCTGCCCGCGCTGGGTCCGGATATAGGCCGGGCTGGCCGGGTCATCCTCGATTTTCTTGCGCAGGCGATTCACCCGCACGTCGATGCTGCGGTCGAACGGATCGCGCTCGAATCCGCGCAACTGGTCCATCAGCCAGTCACGCGACAGCGCCCGGTTGGCGTGGGTGACGAAGATTTCCAGCAATTCGTATTCACCCGTGGTCAGGGTGATCTCGGCGCCGTCACGAGTCAGGGTGCGGGCATCCAGGTTGACGCTGAACGGGCCAAACTGGAAGCGTTTGGACGTATCAGTGGCAGTGGTCGCAACCACACCCCCCTGTCGCCGCATCACCGCCCGAATCCGCGCCAGCAGTTCGCGTGGATTAAACGGCTTGGGCAGGTAATCGTCGGCACCGACTTCCAGGCCGATGATGCGGTCGATGTCTTCGCCCCTGGCCGACAGCATGATGATGGGGGGAAAGCCGGGCTGTGCACGCAGGCGGCGGGCAATCGACAAGCCATCCTCGCCCGGCATCATCCAGTCGAGCACCAGCAGGTCGGGCAATCGTCTGGCCAGCAAGCGGTCCAGCGAGATTGCATCCCCGGCGGTCTCCACGGCATAGCCCTGGCTGGTCAGGTATTCGGCCACCAGCTCACGGATGCCGGGGTCATCGTCCGTCACATAAATCGTGTCTTTTTCCATGCGGCAACTATAGCAGCGCAAACAGGTGCCTATTCCCCAACCGGTTACACACTGTTACAAAATCACCCTTGCGTGAAACAGTGCACTTACTTTCCTCAACCAGACTGCGAAGCATGGAAGCGAAGCAACGCAACCACCCACATGGAGACAACGATGAAGACACAGCAAACCTGGATTTTTGGACTGGCCGTATTGGGACTGGCTGTGGCAGCCCCGGTTCAGGCGGCTCCGGATTATTTGGCGGACGCGTTCATCGTGGCCAGGAACGACCGGGGCGACGATGCCCGCTACAACCAGGACGCTAGCCGCAATGCCAAAAAAGACAAGCGCGGCAAACCCGGCGATGAAGCCGGGCGCGAGGAACCGCAAGGCTACGGTTACGGCTACGAGCGTCGCCAGCGGGAACGCATTGAAGAAGACAGTCGTTCACGCGGCCGTCGCTAAAACGAATTCAACCGATCTACAAGGAGAGTAAACATGAAAACACGCATATTCAACACCACCCTGATTGCTTCACTGCTCGCCGTGAGTGGCGTTGCCCAGGCTGGCCACGGCCGTGGCGAGGGTGATGGCTTCACTACCCGTGCCCGCGTCGTAGCCAGTACGCCGGTCTACGAATCGATCAACGAACCGCGCCGCGAATGCTGGACCGAAACAGTGGGCCACGAAACCCGCAGCTATCGCGACGGCAACAATACCGGCGGCGCAGTACTTGGCGCCATTGCCGGCGGCCTGATCGGCTCCACCTTCGGCAAGGGCAACGGCAAAGTGGCCGCAGCCGCTGTCGGTGCCGCGACCGGCGCCGTAGTGGGCGATCGCTGGAACGACGGCGGTACCCGCTACGAATCGCGCCCACGCCAGGTGGAGCAGTGCCGCGTGCAGGACAACTATCGCCAGGTGATCAGCGGCTACGACGTGCGCTACCGCTACGGCGATCGCGAATACAGCACCCGCCTGCCCTACGACCCCGGCAAGTGGCTGACCCTGAATGTGAGCTTTTCCGTGGCCGACGATCAGCGCGGCGGACGCTGGAACAGCAGCCGCAACGACTGGAACGATTAACGTGCCTTAAGGCACCCGCTTGAATCCGAAAGGAGAAATGCCATGTTACGCACCCTATTGATTGCAGCCATCTTGCTGGCCACCTCAGGCACCGCCATGGCCCACGGCAGTTACGATTACGGCCATGACACCGGCCGCGTGATCTCGGTCGAGCCCCACTTCAGCATCTCGTTCGGCAGTCGCCACCATGACGGTTTCCGCGTGCTGTACGAAAGCGGCGGCAACCATTACTGGACCCACACGACATACCGGCCCAGTCATACCATCGTGCTGCCCCCCAGACACCAGGTTCATCATGTCTATCACTACCGTGACTACGGACATGGCTGGGATAAGCGCCACAAATGGAAGAAGTATCGCGATGACCGGGACGATGATCGCCGGGGCAGCCACCGGGGGCACCGCGACTACCGCAGTCATGATTAAACCCACTGCGTACCTCAGGCTTGCTGCTTGCGCCAGCCATCGACCGCCTCGACCCGGGCACGAAATATGGCTTCCCGAATCTTGTCGGGGCTGGCACTTCGCGCGACCGCCCCGGCATCTACGCCACGCGCCACGGCGAGGGCCTGTTCAAGGTAGACCGGCGGTGGATAATCCCTCGATTCATAACCGGGACGCCCGCGAAAATCGCATTCGCATGCCTGCAACAACTCGCTGAAGCGATCCGGACGCCGGAACGCATCCACCCGCTCCAGCAACTCGACGATCGTGGCAGCGCGCAGTTCCAGTGCACGATGGACATTCCCATGGTCGCGTGCAACCGCAACTGCAAGCTCACGGCAATCCGCAGGCACCCGAATGCGCTCGCTGAGCGTGCGTACCAGGTCCACACCTTTGGCTTCGTGGCCGTGATGTTTGGGCCAGAGTTCGGGCGGCGTCACGCCCTTGCCAAGGTCATGCGTCAATGCCGCAAACCGAACCGGCAAGCTGAAACCCTGCTGTGCCGCCCAGTCGACGACCCGCATGACGTGCACGCCAGTGTCGATCTCGGGATGATGTTGCGGCGGTTGCGGCACGCCGAACAATCGGTCGATCTCGGGAAACAAACGCTCCAGCGCAGCGCAGTCACGCAAGGCATGGAACATGCGCGAAGGCCGGGCTTCCATCAGGCCGCGCGCCACCTCCTGCCATACCCGCTCGGGCACCAGCGCATCCACTTCGCCAGCGTCGACCATCTGCCGCATCAGGGCCAGGGTCTCGGGCGCAATCGAAAAATCGATGAAGCGGGCGGCAAAACGCGCCACTCTGAGAATACGAACCGGATCTTCGGCAAACGCGTCGCTCACATGGCGAAAAACCCGCGCGTCCAGATCGTGCTGCCCACCGTACGGATCGACCAGTTCGCCGCTCTCGCTTTCGGCGATGGCATTGATGGTGAGGTCGCGTCGCTGCAAATCTTCTTCCAGCGTCACCTCGGGGGCCGCATACACCTTGAAACCCTTGTAGCCGTGTCCTGACTTGCGTTCGGTGCGCGCCAGCGCATATTCGGCGTGGGTCTGCGGATGCAGAAAGACGGGGAAGTCCTTGCCGACGGGCTGGAATCCCTGCGCCAGCATCTGCTCCGGTGTTGCACCGACCACGACATAATCGCGATCAGCCACCGGCAAGCCCAACAAGCGATCCCGTACCGCGCCGCCGACGAGGTAGGTTTTCATGGGCGGCAGACGGCTTAGCGGCGTGCGCCTTCCCGATAGCCTTCGTAACGCGCGCGCGGGGAATCGGCACGCAGATACTCGGGGGCGATGGCTTCCAGCGACACCGGTTCAAACTGGAACACGGCAGGCCAGCCGCCGCGACAGACATTGTCCGAACCCATGGCGTAGTGGTTGTCGCGCGTCATCAGCTTGTCGCCGGGCTTGAACTCCATCGCCCAGGCCTGAAAGTAGGACAGCATCTTGCCCAGCGAAATGATGCTACGGTTTTTGCCGATCACTTCGCCCACGTAATGCACCAGTTCTTTCAGGGAATAATCCCTGGGGCCGCACAGTTCGTAGGTCTGGCCATATGTTGCCTGGTTATCCAGGCTGTCGGCAAAAGCACGGGCAACATCGTCCACATGGATTGGCGCAAAGCGTGCGTCGGCATTGGCCAGCGGCAGCACGGGAAACAGTTTCAGCAAACGGGCAAACAAGGACAGGAAAGAATCGCCCTGGCCAAAGATGACAGACGGACGGAAAATCGTGACGTTGAGGCCATACCCATGAATCAGCTTGGGGCCATTCAGATACCAGTTCTCATGCTCGACATGCTGCATGCCGGATTCGCGCACCAGCGCTTCGGCGATGCCCTTGGAACGCTGATAGGCCGAGCGCGAGTTGGGGTCGGCGCCCAGGGCGCTCATGTGCAGCAGGCGATGCACGCCCGATTCTCCGCAGGCATGAATGACCTTGCGTGGCAGTTCGATGTGAACTTTCTGGAAGTCACCCCGCCGAGCGCTCGGCAAGTCGGCTCGACCAACCTTGCTTTCGTGCAGGATGCCGACCAGATTGATGACGGCATCCATGCCACGGAAATGATGGATGAGCGTTTGCTGATCGTGCACATTAGCTTCGATGACTTCCACGGTCGGCAGCAGTATCAGTTGCTTGGCCGTTTCACGACGGTGACTCAGCACCCGCACCTTGAATCCGCGCGTGGCGAGCTGGCTGACGAGACGGGTACCGACAAAACCGGAACCGCCGAGGATGCAGATGCGTTCAATCTTCATGATGAGTTTGCTTTGGAATATACGGCTATGCTTATTCTAATCGACCGGCTGCCCGGGTTCCAGCGAACTGTCCGCTTGCGGCAATGCCCCGGATGAAACTTTACGTGCCGGAATACTGCCCAGCCGGTCTTTCAGCAACACTGAGGGCTGCCCGAAGCGCATGGCGTAGTACATGGCATTACTCATCACTTTCTTGACGTAATCGCGCGTTTCGCTGAAAGGAATAGACTCGATATATATCGCAGCCTCCATCGGCCGGGTATCGCGCCAGCGCTGGGCCCGGCCAGGGCCCGCATTGTAGGCTGCAGTCGCCAGCACGGGCGAACCGTCCAGGCTGGTTTGCACATATTTCAGGTAATACGCACCGAACTGGATATTTTTGGCAGGCTCCTGCATCTCGCCTGGATCAAACCTCCGGATGCCCAGGCGCCGGGCAATCCAGCGAGCCGTGGCCGGCATGATCTGCATCAGCCCGGATGCGCCGACACCGGAACGTGCAAAATTGATGAAGCGGCTTTCCTGCCGCATCAGTCCGAATACCCAGGCTTCGTCGATCTCGTTTTCGCGCGCGGCCTGCTGGGCCAGTTCCCGATACGGTGCCACAAAGCGCAGCTCGAAATCGTGCAGGTCACGCGTTCGCTCTGCCGTGCTGATGGCGCGGTCATACCATTCCATACGACGCGCCAGTTCGGCCGCCGCAAGCAATTGCCCATCGGACAATTCGCGTATCGACCACGTCCATTCCTGGCTGGCGTCGTTGCGCAAACCCATCTCCTGCAAGGCAATCGCGCGGGCTATTCCGGGATTCTGCGAAATCGCCGTCACGTCATCCCCGCCCATTTTGATGTTGATGACCGACTGCATCACGGGGCCCAGTTCCTCTTGCGCCAACTGGCCGTAATAATGATGCTCACGCGACAAAGCCAGAAAAATGCTATTGGCCGCCAGGCGCTGCCCGCCTGCCTGAATGGCGCGCGCGCGCCAATAGCGCCACTCAGGCAAGGCACGACTGGATTCACCCATGCTGTCGATCACCTGCCGTACGGTTGACCAGTCTCCCGCGCGCAGCGCGGTGCGCACCCACCACTCGCGCTGAGAATCGTTCACCGCCATCATGCCTGCCAACTGAAACCAGTTCTGTGCCACGCTTTCATGGCGGCGCGCCGCACGCGTGGCGAGACGGGCCCAGGCCGCGCCCGCGTCAGCCGGAGCAAGGTCCGGCAAACGCTTGCGCAGGGCCAGCTCGGCCTCGCTGGAGCTGCGCTTGGCCAGTTGATCCAGTGCGTACAATGCGATCTCGATATTGCCACGTGCATTCAAATTCAGATTGCCGGTATTCAATAGCCGTGCCGGGTCGCGACTGGCCCGCTCGAGCAGGGCACCATCCAGTGGTTGTGCATCAGGCTGGCTATTTGCCACCACTTTGGCCACATTGGGGTTATCGGCATCCAGTGCCAGTCGAATGCGCCGCCAGCCATCTTCCTGGCCGATCAGCTTCGCCTCTATCAGCGCTGCGAACAATGGTGTGCAAGCCGATGGCATGTCGCGACCGGTAAACCACAAGGCAATGGCCTCGCGTTGATGCGTGCGATTGTCTTGCGCCCATTCCGCGCGGTAGGCGTAGCACTGATGCGCTGTATCAGGCTTGGCCAGACGATAGTACTCGGCCAGATAGCGTGGCCAGGCCTCACGCGCACCCAATGACTTCAGCCAGTCGGCGCGCAGCGTCTCTGCCAGACGGCTACCGGGGTAACGCGCCAGATAATCCGCGATGCGCGCGTCATCATTGCGGCCGTCCAGCATCAGGCGCCAATATTCGACATAGGGAAGCAGCACATGATCTGCAGGCACATCGCGAGCTGCCCGCTCCAGATTCGCCAGCTTGCGTTCAACAAATGCCTGACGTGCCTGCTGCACGGCCGAGTCGCCAGGCGCCGCCCAAACGGAGGCTGCAGCCAGCATTCCCAACAGAAAAAGTCCGATTATTTGAGGCATGGTGCGAGGGTAACATGTGGCCCAATCAGGGTACCCGGGCAAAAACACAGCCGCGCAACCAATTGATTCGGCAGCTTTGGCCTTCCGTACTTAAAATCAGTGCACCGGCAATATCTCAGGCCAGAAACAGCTGATAGGCAGGATTATTGGACTCGTCCCAGTAACGGTAACCGAGCCCCTCCAGAAATGCCTGGAAGCGGGGCTTTTCCTTTTCCGGTACCTGAATGCCCACCAGCACCCGGCCAAAATCAGCACCATGGTTACGGTAGTGGAACAGGCTGATGTTCCAGCCACGGCTCATGCTTTGCAGAAACTGCATCAGGGCGCCCGGACGTTCGGGGAACTCGAACCGGTACAACACTTCATTCACCGCCTCGGGTGCGCGCCCTCCAACCAGATGGCGAACGTGCAGCTTGGCCATTTCGTTGTCGGTGAGATCAACGGCTTCCAGACCATGGCGCTGCAACAGTTCAACCACACGCGAGCTTTCATCGGCACCCGGGACCGACAGCCCGACAAACACGCGCGCTGTCTTGGGATCGGAGTAACGGTAGTTGAACTCGGTGATATTGCGCGCACCCAGCAAGCCGCAAAAAGTCTTGAAGCTGCCGGGCGTTTCCGGGATGGTGACCGCCAGGATGGCCTCGCGCTTTTCACCCAGTTCCGCGCGCTCGGCGATGTGGCGCAAGCGATCGAAATTCATGTTGGCCCCGGAGGCAACCGCGACCAGGGTTTTTCCTTTCAGCTTCCCGCTGGCGATGGCCGCCTTCAAACCTGCTACAGACAAGGCACCTGCAGGTTCCAGAATGGAGCGCGTGTCTTCGAACACGTCCTTGATCGCCGCGCAGATGGCGTCGTTATTGACGCGAATGATCTTGTCGACATACAACTGCGCCAGCCGGAACGTTTCCTTGCCGACCGTTTTCACCGCCACCCCATCCGCAAAAATGCCTACACGCTCCAAGGTGACGCGTTCACCCTGCTTCAGCGAACGCGCCATGGCGTCGGCATCTTCCGGCTCGACACCTATGATCCTGATTTCGGGCCGCAACCGTTTGATGTACGCCGCCATGCCGGCGATCAAGCCGCCGCCGCCAACAGGTATGTAGATCGAATGGATCGGGCCGGGATGCTGGCGCAGCAACTCCATCGCCACGGTGCCCTGGCCGGCGATCACATCCGGGTCATCGTAGGGATGGACAAAGGTTGCTTTCGTTTTTTTTGCCAGCTGGGTGGCATGCGCACAGGCCTCGTCGTAGTTATCGCCATGCAGGATGACTTGCGAACCGCGGGCCGCAACGGCTTCAAACTTGATGCGAGGCGTGGTAGCCGGCATCACGATGGTGGCGGTCACCCCCAGCTTTTGCGCAGCCAGTGCCACGCCTTGCGCATGGTTGCCGGCCGAGGCCGCGACCACGCCGCGCGCCAGCTGGGCGGCGGTCAGCTTGGCCATCTTGTTGTAGGCGCCGCGGCACTTGAATGAAAACACCGGCTGCAGGTCTTCGCGCTTGAGCAGGATCTTGTTGTTGAAGCGCCGTGACAGATTGTGGGCCACGTCCAGCGGCGACTCGACCGCCACGTCGTAGACGCTCGAGGTGAGGATGCGTTCAAGGTAATCGTCAGGTTGGCTCATGGCAAAGGCAGCAAGGTTTGATAAAAAGGGGCGATGCCGCTATCTTAGCGGGCTGCAACGAAATCGACGAAAAGATCATGACTCAAGACGAAATGAAACAGGCCGTGGCACGTGCTGCGGTGGATTATGCCCGTGGCGGCATCATCGGGGTAGGCACGGGCTCGACCGCCAACTATTTCATCGATGCGCTGGCCGAAGTCAAAGGCCGCATCGATGGCGCAGTGGCCAGTTCGGAAGCCACCGCAACCCGACTGAAAAGCCACGGTATCCAGGTGCTGGACCTGAACAGCGTGGGCGAACTCGAAATCTACGTCGATGGCGCGGATGAAATCACCGAACACTTCGCCATGATCAAGGGCGGGGGCGGCGCACTGACACGCGAGAAAATCGTGGCAGCATGCAGCAAGCAGTTCATCTGCATTGCCGACGAAAGCAAGCTGGTCGGCGTGCTCGGGCAATTCCCCTTGCCGGTCGAGGTGATCCCGATGGCGCGTTCCTACGTGGCACGCGAACTGGTAAAGCTCGGCGGCCAACCGCGACTGCGCGAAGGCTTCACGACCGACAACGGTAATATCATTCTCGATGTGCATGGCATGTCGATCGTCGATCCGGTTTCGCTGGAAACAGCGATCAATCACATTGTCGGCGTGGTGACCAATGGCCTGTTTGCGCGGCGCGGCGCGGATGTATTGCTGCTGGGAACGGAAAGCGGCGTCAAGACCTACAAGAAATAGGCTTCGCGTCTGGCCGCCAGTCAGTGTGGCGGCGGGGACGCGTCTTCGGGTTCCTGCTCCTCGGCCGGGACCCGGTATGACTCGGTGGCCCACTGTCCCAGATCGATCATTTTGCAGCGCTCGCTGCAAAATGGTTTCCAGCGATTTTCCGCGACCCAGCTCACCGCTGCATTACATATCGGACAGGCCACCACGGCAGGCTTGTTGGCGGGCTTCATAAGGTGCAAAAAGTCAGGTCAAAGTCGATGGGTTGCTCGGCACAGGTGCGCGCCTGACTGGCGCCAGCATGAACAAAACGGATATTCAGCATGTATTTGTTGGCCGATATTTCAGGAACACAAGGCAGGCTGTCGACCAGGGTGACACGGATCAGGAGCGGGTTACGCGATTCCAGCATGCGTTGATAGCTGCCATTGTCCACATGCTGCAATTCGGGCTGCCCACTATCGCGCAACAAGCCGAGCACGATATCGACTCCCGCACGAATGGATGAAAACGGCGCCAGCCAGAATTGCAGTTGCCGGGCCCGCTCGTCCGCATCCAGATGCAACCAGTAATGGTAGGACGGCAGGTCGAATTCACACATGCCGCCCGGGATGGCTGCGCGCTGCTTGATCGCCATCAGCCAGTCGTCGTCACGCAGGTGCTGCCCGACTTTCCCGGGCAGTTGATACAGTCCCCGATGCGCAGTCTCGATCGCCGCCAGCACCTGCTCTAGCGTCGTGTCCTGCACATGGGGATTGCCCCGCAGCGCGACCAGCACGTTCTTTTGGCGGTCCAGTTCCTGTAACAGATCAGACTTGAGATCAGCACGCGCAGCCACTTCCGCCATTTCGAACAAGGTCTGAAGCGCAGCATGATGCGCGTGCGGCGTCGGCAACACGGCATAGGCATCGAACCGGTCGAATAGATCTTCCAGCCGCAACAGAGTGCGAATGCGTTCGCTCAGGGGATATTCGTAGTGGATCACGCCGCAACGCTTGGGTTTGAATCGTTCGATTGTCGCCGATCCAGATTGAAAATCAAGGCAACTCCGTGTGAGACAGCATCAAATATCGCTGATTCAATGTTACCACCTCGGCACGCAAAGCCTCGCGTGCAAGGGTATTGACGATGACGTCATCGGCTATTGAAAGCCGCTCGGAACGACGGGCCTGAGCCGCAAGAATAGGTAAAACCTCATCACGCGCAAGCCCGTTTCGCGCGATAACCCGCGTTATCTGCAACGCTTCCGGGCAATCAACCACCAGCACACGATCAAGCAGATCACGGTAGCCGCCGGTTTCCACCAGCAAGGGAATGACGAGCAAAACGTAGGGCGCATTCAGTCCGGCGCGTACCTGCTCGATCACCTGCCGGATGCGTGGATGAAGAATGCCTTCAAGTCGATGCCGGGCATCGGCATCGGCAAACACCATCCGCCGCAAAGCCGCGCGATCCAGGCTGCCGTCAGCCAGGATCACCGCGTCCCCAAAAGCCGAATGGATCGCTGCGAGCGCTGCACTGCCAGGAACGGTCAGTTCCCGGGCAATCACATCGGCATCGATCACGGGCACGCCCAGTTCGGCAAACAGGTCGGCGACAGTCGACTTCCCGGAACCGATACCGCCGGTGAGCCCGACCGTGAACATCAGAATTGCCCGAGGTAGGCCTGTGTCAAGTCCGCGCCGAAGAACAGCGCCACCAACCCGCCACCCGCCAGATACGGGCCGAAGGGAATCGGCACGCGCCGGTCATGTTTGACCAGTATGATCATTGCAATGCCCACCAGTGCACCCACGACAGAAGACAGCAACAACGTGACAGGCAGCATCTGCCATCCAAGCCATGCGCCAATGGCCGCCAGCAGTTTGAAGTCACCGTAGCCCATGCCTTCCTTGCCGGTGGCCAGCTTGAACAACCAGTACACCGACCAGAGAATCAGGTAGCCGGCCATCGCGCCAATGACGGCATCGGCCAGGGGAACAAGGAACCCATTCATATTGAACAGCAAGCCCAGCCACACCAGCGGCAAGGTCAGGCTGTCGGGAAGCAAGGTGGTGTCGAGATCGATGAAAGCCAGCACGACCAGCATCCACACCAGCAACAACGCACCCAGGGTTTGCATGCTGACGCCCCACTTCCAGGCGACCGCCGCCGACAACATGGCGACAAGCAGTTCAACCAGGGGATAGCGTGCGCTGATGAGGGTGCGGCAAGCCGAGCAGCGACCGCGCAGAAACAGCCACGATATCAACGGGATATTTTCCAGTGCCGTGATCTGATGCCCACACTGCGGGCAAGCCGAGCGCGGCAACCACAGATTGTAAGCCGGAGCAGCTGCAACAGCCTCGCCCCGCAGTTCGGCACATTGCACATGCCATTCAGCCTCCATCATCTTTGGCAAACGATGGATGACCACATTGAGAAAGCTGCCGATCAGCAGGCTGAATAAAAAAACCAGCCCGGTGAAAAGGGCTGGTTCGGTGTGCAGCAGTTCCATCAAACGACCGAGCCCATCTTGAAGATCGGCAGGTACATGGCAACGACCATACCACCAATCAACGTGCCCAGCACCACCATGATGATCGGCTCCATCAGACTGGACAGGGCTGCTACGGCATCATCCACCTCGGCCTCGTAAAAATCGGCCACCTTGCCCAGCATGGCGTCGAGCGAGCCTGACTCCTCACCAATCGCAGCCATCTGCAACACCATATTGGGGAAACGTCCCGTATTCTGCATCGCCACGGTCAGTGCCGTACCGGTTGATACCTCACTCCGGATTTTGTTGGTCGCCTCGACGAACACCTGATTACCCGAAGCGCCGCCTACCGA
>JANJUT010000147.1 GCA_024710445.1 Thiobacillus sp. | reverse complement strand
AACCTTCGGCATCGGCGTCAGCATCGGAATGATCGGGATTAATCACCAAAGCAGTTCGGTGATCGATGTCATCAGCCGGGTCGATGCGGCCTGCTACATGGCCAAGGAAGCGGGACGCAGCCGCATCTACGTGCACGACGAAAAAGACCAGCGCTTGCTGGCAAGACAAGGGGAAATGGAGTGGACACCCCGTATCACCAAGGCCATGGAAGAGCAGCGCATGGTGCTCTACTACCAGCCTATCGTTCACAATACCCACCTTGCCGACCTGAACGCTCACTACGAAATTCTGATCCGCATGATTGATGAGTCGGGCAAGCTCATTCCCCCCGGCGAATTCTTGCCCGCTGCCGAACGCTATAACCTGATTGCCAATATCGATCGATGGGTCATCAGTGAATATTTCCGCTGGCTGGCAGAGCATCCGCAACAACTGAATTCACTGGAGCTTGGCTCGATCAATCTTTCAGGGAATTCTCTGGGCAACGAATCCTGCCTGCACCATATCGAAAACCAGCTCAGGGAATTCTCGATTCCCCCAGAAAAGATCTGCTTCGAGATCACCGAAACCGAGGCCATTGCCAATCTTGCCAAGGCGCAAAGCTTCATCAGGAAGCTCAAGGATCATGGCTGTAATTTTGCCCTGGATGATTTTGGCAGCGGCTTTTCATCCTATGCCTACCTCAAGAACCTCCCGGTTGATTTCCTGAAAATTGACGGGATGTTTGTCAAGGACATCAACTCGGATCCCGAGAATTACGCCATGGTTGAATCCATCAACCACATTGGGCACGTCATGGGAAGGCGAACCATTGCAGAGTTCGTTGAGAATCCGGAGACATTGCAGACGCTAAGCAAGCTGGGGATTGATTACATGCAGGGTTATGGCATTGCCAAGCCCAGCGCCCTCAGCAATCTGGAAAAACAAGCCCGGCCGGAAGCCGGGTAACACGGCCCCCGGAACTCCGGCTTCAAGACCGCTCAGGCGGTACGGGAGTAACGCGGCTTATCGCTGGCGGACTGTTTCAGATAGCGATCGAAGCACATGCCGATATTGCGCAGGAACAGTCTGCCGGTCTGGGTGACACTGATTTTCCCGGCCTCGATCCTGACCAGCCCATCCTCTGCGAGCGGGCGCAGATCGGTCAGCGCATCGGCGAAATAGTCGGTAAACGACACGCCCCATTCGCTGCCAAATGCCGCGAAATCAAGCTCCAGGTCGCACATCACGCGGGTGATGGCTTCGCGCTGGATCTGGTCGTCGCGCGTGAGCTTGAGTCCGCGCTCGACCGGGAAACCGGTTGCCGCAACGCGATCCTGATAGCGCTTGAGGCTCTTTTCGTTCTGCATGTAAACATCGGCAGTCTGGCTGATGCTGGAGGCGCCGAACGCGAGGATGTCGCAATTCTTGTGCGTGGTGTAGCCCTGGAAATTGCGCCACAGGGTCTTGTTCTGCTGCGCGCGCACCAGTTCATCTTCGGGACGCGCGAAGTGATCGAGGCCGATATTGACGTAACCCGCCGCGCCCAGCGATTCGTTGACTGCTTCCTGCAAAGCCAGGCGTGTCGCCGAATCCGGCAGATCGGCTTCCTGGATCAGGTTCTGGTGCTTCTTCATCCACGGCACATGGGCATAGGCAAAAACCGCCAGCCGGTCCGGTGCCCACACCGCCACGCGGTCCAGCGTGCGTTTGAAGCTCTCGACCGTCTGCTTGGGCAGCCCCACGATCAAATCCAGGTTGATGCTGGAAAATCCCAGTTCACGCGACCAGTCGAGCACCTGCTGGATCAGAAATTCGGACTGGATGCGATTGACCGCCTGCTGCACGTCCGGGTCCATGTCCTGCACGCCGAACGACAGGCGGTTGAATCCTGTTTCGCGCAATGCAGCCAGGTGCTCGTAAGTCAGTTCGCGTGGATCGACCTCGCAACTGACCTCGGCATCGTCCGCCAGGGTGAAATATTTGCGCATCATCGCCATCAGGCGACGAATATCGTCCGGATTGAGATAAGTGGGCGTGCCGCCGCCCCAGTGCAACTGGCGGGCCACACGCTTTGGATCGACCAGTTGTGCTGCACGTGCCATTTCCTGCTCGAGGGCCACCAGATAAGGCTGTGTTTTGCTGTAATCGCGCGTCGCCACCATGTTGCACCCGCAGTAGTAGCAAAGCGAGTCGCAAAACGGGATGTGCGCATAGAGCGACAGTCCGCGGTCCGGGGCCGGCGTGGCCAGCGCCTCGGCCCAGTCGGCCTCGCCAAATCCGGTGTGGAAATACGGTGCGGTGGGATACGACGTGTAACGCGGGCCGGGCACGCTGTATTTTTGAAGCAGTTCAAGCATGGTTGAGGTCATTCCGATATCTCAAATATTAGATATTTGTGTCCCATTATCACATGCTCCCTGAGGTTCAGCCCAGTCCCGCACCAAGGCCGCATATCCCGTTTTGCGGTAAAGTTAGGGACCGCAACCGTTGAGAATTCAGGATCGCCCCCGGATATCCCATGTCCCACCTGCGTACGTTTCTCCAATTCTTTCGCTTTCTGGCGCTGGCCCTGCTGCTCGGCGCGTCCGGCGCACGCGCGGATGAAGCTTCGGATCTCGCGCAACGCGTCTACGACCGGCCCAACGGGCGCGATCTCACCACGCTGGGGCGCATGGTGCTCACCGAAAAAGGCCGGGCGCCGCGCATCCGTGAAATTGTCACCTATCGCCTCGACAAATCCGGGGGCGAAACCGCCAACCTGATCCGCTTCCTCGATCCGGAAGATATCGCGGGAACCGGTCTTCTCAGCATAGACAAAGCTGACGGCAATACGGACCAATGGCTTTATTTGCCCGCACTCGACCGGGTACGGCGCATTTCCAGCGACCGCAAAGGCGGACGCTTCGTCGGCTCCGACCTGTATTTCGAGGATTTGCAGGAACGCAAACCCTCCCAGGACCGCCATCGCCTGCTCGGCAAGCAAACCGAAAACGGCATTCTGTGCGATGTCCTCGAAAGCGTGCCACGCGATGCCGCCGATTCTGCGTACCTCAAGCGCATCTACTGGATAGACCCCGCCACGGCGATTTCACAACGCGTGGACTATTTCGAGAACGACCTCGCCAAACCCAGCAAGCGCTGGCTGCTGCGCGGGAAAAAGCGCAACCAGGGTTACTGGACCCTGACCGACAGCCGTATCATCGACCTGTCGAGCGGGCATGAAACACGGATGGTCGTCGATGTCGCCCTGTACGACCAAAAACTGCCCGCCAAACTCTTCACTTCGCAAGCCCTGGCCGACGAAAGCCTGGAATCGGAATATCGCCCATGAAAAACCTGCTGCTGACCGTGAGCCTCTCGCTCGCCGCCCTGCCCACCTACGCTGCGGATGATCTGCCGCCGCCACGCGTCATCGCCCAGGACGCCGCGGACGACTTGCCGCCGCCGCGCACCACCACGCGCAAGCCGCGTGCCGTGCCCGCTGGAATCGCCCCGGCTGAGTCTGCCGCCCAGCAAGCCGCGCTCCCTATCGACACTGCCGACGACCTGCCGCCCCCCACTGCCCGTAGCCGCAAACCGACGGCGCGCGGCTTCCAGCCCACGCTCAAGCTCGGTGTCGACGATCTGCTGCTGGAAGCGGGAACGCTGCCCGACGCGCCCGAAGCCGACACCTATTCCACGCTGCGCGCCAGCATCTATGCCTTGTGGCAGCCCAGCCGCGATTGGGAATTCCGCGCCGGCGCCCGGCTCGACGGCATGACCCAGGATGGCGGGCGTGCAAACCACCGTGAAATGCTGGCCGACTATGGCGATACCTACGTGCGCTATCGCAGCGGCAACGCCCGGCTCACCCTCGGTGCGCAAACCATCATCTGGGGCCGGGCCGATGAAATTCCGCTGGCCGACCGCGTCAGCCGCATTGACCTCACCCGTTTTTCTCTCGACGACCTGTCCGACCGCCGCCGCGCCCAACTCGCGGCACGCTGGGAACACACCCTCGGCGAATACAAGCTCGATGCGGGTTGGCTGCCGGTATTCCGCGGCGCGCAGTTGCCGGATGTGGCCAGTGTCTGGAGTCCGATCAACCGCACCACAGGCCAGGTCATCGGCATTGCCCCCAGTCCGGCCCTTGCCGGTTTGATTGGCGCCGCCCGCATCGAAGAGGACGAACATGGCAGTGGCGGCGGCGCCCTGCGCCTGACAAAAACCGGCGACCCATTCGACTTTGGCCTCACCCTGGCGCGCACCCGGCAATCACTGCCGTATTACCGAGTCGATGCAGCCGCGCTCACGCTCACCGCCGTCCATCCCTTCAATAACTTCATCGGTGCCGACCTCGAACTGGTGAGCGGCGGCTACACCTGGCGCATGGAAGCCGGTCATACCGACAATGTGCCGGTCACCCTCGCCGCCACCACCTCAATGGACAGCACGCGTTCGCTCGACTGGATCGGCGTGCTGGAATTCTTCCCCGGCGGCGGGGAAACCCGCGTCAACCTGCAACTGGTGGCGCACGCCCTGCAAACCGATCGCAATATTCTCGAACTGAAGGAATATTACGGCGCCAACGGCGAGATCGAGACCAACTTCAGCCAGGGTCGCTGGAAGGCGGGCATGCGCTTTTCCAGCGGCTTCAACGTGCGCGACCTCTATCTCAGCCCCAGGCTCAGCTATGTCGGCTGGGAACCGCATGAACTGTATGTTGCCGCGCATTATTTTGACGGTGAGGCACGTACCCTGGGCGGCTTCCATCAGGACCACTCTCTAGTCACGCTCGGACTGCGCACCAGGTTCTGACGGGGCCCCACTCATGCAGATGCTGAAATCCTGGCAGACGCTGAAATCCTGGCTCATTGGTGATCGCATCCCCATGCTGTCTCCGTGGCTGGCGCTCACGCTCCTGCTCGGTCTGCAACTGGCCGCCCTACCCTTTCTTTTCAAGATTCATTTCAACAACTCGGGGGACATCTACTCCCCGTCCGATGCGCCCATCATCCAGTTGCGCGAATCGTTGTTCCGCGAGTTTCCCACCGATGATGCCCTGATCGCCCTGTTCGAAGGCGACAACCTGTTCAGCCCGGATTTCCTGGCATCGCTCCACCGGGTCGCCCGGAAAATGGAGCAGCACCCCTCGGTCGACCGGGTGCTGACGCTGACCACGGTAGAACACATCGACGCCACCGACGATGGCTTTGCCGTATCCCTGCTGGTCGATCCCAAACATCTTGATGCGCGCACTCCGGCGCAATGGAAGCAACGCGTGCTGGGCGACACAATGGCGCCGGGGCTGATCGTCTCGCGTGATGGTCGCGCAGTGGCCCTGGTGGTGCGTCCGGTCATCCTCAAGGAAAGCCTTGCCCGGCGCGATATTCTGATCGCCCTTGACGCAGCCATCGCGGCCGAAAAACTGTCTTCCGTCCACACCGCCACTGCCGGCACGGTGGCACAAACCGTCGAGGAACTGCAATCGATCTGGCGCGACAGTGCGATATTCATTCCGCTCACCGTCATCATCGGGCTGGCCTTGATGTGGTGGGTCGTGGGGCGGGTTCGTCCGGTTGTGATAGGTGGTCTGGCCATGGGCATGGTGGTGTCGGTCAGCGTAGCCGGACTGGTGCTGTCCGGCCAGCCCTACACACCGATCACCGCGATGATTCCCACTCTGATGGCGGCCTACACCACTGCCACCCTGCTCCACCTGTATGCCGCCATTCAGCGCGCGCGCATCGCCCTGCTGACACGGCCTCAGCGCATCGCACGCGCACTGAAGGACACATTCAAGCCCGGCCTGTTCAATGTGTTGACCACCGGTGCCGGCCTGCTGAGTCTGCTGTGGGTCGACATACCGCCCGTTCAGTCTTTTGGCCTGTCTGGTGCAATCGGCACACTGATGGTGTTTCTGGTGGTGTTTATCCTGGTGCCGCCGATCCTGCTGAAATGGGATACGCCCCGATGGCCGCGCCGCCGTTCCGGCTTCGCGCGTGCGCGTCACATTGCCGCTGCCGTAGCGGTATTCAGCCTGAGGCACGCAAAAGCAGTGCTGCTCACCACGGTTCTGATGGTGGCCGCGGCCATACCCCTGGTGCTGCAGGTCAAAGTGGAATCCAACCTGATCGAGTTTTTTGCGCCGGATCACACCATCAGTCGAAGCACTGACCGGGTGGAAAGCAAACTATCGGGCATCACCGGACTGGAAATCGTGCTCACGGGCATGGAACGCGACAGCCTGAAGGATCCCGCCCGACTGGCCCAGATCAAGGCGCTGCAGACCTGGCTTGAAGCGCAGCCGGAAATCGACCGCAGCTTTTCTCTGGTGGACGTGATCGAGGAAATGAACCGTGCGTTCCAGGGCGAAGAACAGGACGCAGGCAACCTGCCGACAAGCCGCAAGCAGATCGAACAACTCCTGCTCATTTATGACGGCAAGGACCTGTACGAACTGGTGAACCGCGAATACCAGCGCAGCCGGATCACGCTCAATCTCAACGTGCATGGCGCCAACGAAATCAGCCGGGTGATCGACCGCATACGCGTCCACCTCGCCAGTCAGCCCATCGAAGGTATCCAGACGGAGTTTGCCGGCTTCGGCAAACTGTTCTCGGACCAGGAAGACCGCATTGTTGACGGCCAGGTTCGAAGCTTCAGCGCGGCATTCATACAAATCCTGTTGCTGATGGCACTGTTGTTCCACTCGTTGCGCGGCGGACTGATTTGTCTGGTGCCGAATCTGGCCCCGCTCTTTTTCATTTTTGTCGTGATGGGATCAACAGGGATTGCACTGGATGTGGCGACGGTGTTGATTGCAGGCGTCATCCTTGGCATCACGGTGGATGACACCATTCATCTCTATCACGGTTATCTGCACCGCATCCACAATGGCGTCAGCCCGGTGTTCGCCATCATCCGCAGCGTGGAAAGCTCCGGGCGTGCGGTGATTGCCATCTCGATCGTGCTGATCGCCCAGTTCAGTCTGCTGGGGCTGTCGGACTTCCGTCCTACCGCCCACTTCGGCACGCTATGTGCCGTGGGACTGTTTGCGGGTCAGGTGTTTGAATTGCTGCTGATGCCGGCGCTGCTGGGTCTCAAGCTGCGCCGACCGCAAGCGGGCATTACGGCACGGTAATGTTCAGTGCGCTGAATTCAGCGTTGAACACACCCACTTCATCACCCGCTGCAAACTCCCAGCCTTCCAGATGGCCGAAATCGGTTCTGGAGTGGGGTTCAAGATTGAGCTTGAAACGCTTGGCGACGGACAGAGTGGGATTGCGCACACTCAGGACAACCGTGAGATAGCGATCGCTGGTGTTCTCGATCACCGCAACCAGCCCCTTGCCCAGCATCGACGAACGGAAATTGATGACTACCGGCAACGCCGCCTTGGCAGACACCGTCGCCTGATAATCGGTTTCCTTGTAGGCGAGCTGCGCCTTCAGCTGCTCGATTTCGCGCAGGCTGTCGGTCAGCTGGTTACGCGTCTCGATCAGATAGCGCTCGGTCTGCTGGTGCGTTTCGACTTCCTTCGACAAGCGTCGCTTCACGTCGCCCAGATCGACGTTGATCATGAAGGCATACAACACCAGGCCGCACACCAACACCAGCAGCACCGCATTCACCACCGCCGAGACGATCAGCAAACGACGCTTCGGTTGATTCTGCAATGTGACGTCCTTGTTGTTCCCCATGCTCATCCCGTGTTGCGCATCCCTGCAGCAATGGCGTTGATCGTGCGCTTCAACGGTGTCAGCCACAGTTCCTGCTCGGACTCCCATACGCTGCCTGAACGGTAACGCTGCAGCAAACGAACCTGGATGTGGTTGATCGGATCGATATAGGGACGACGACGCGAAATCGACAGCACCAGAGGCTGGTTATCCTCCAGCAGGGACTCAATCTGCGCAACCTGTTTGACGCCTGCCACGGTGAGGGCATACTCGTCCGCTATCGCACGGTAGACCAGCATGGTGTCAGGGTGGTCGCACAAGCGCGCATATTCCTCGGCAATTTCCATGTCGGCCTTGGTCAGGGCCATCTGCACATTGGACAGCAAACTGCGGAAGAACGGCCATTCCCGGCACATCGCCTGCAAGCTCGCCAGGCCATTCGGCTGCTTCTCGATAAAATTCTTCAGTGCGCTACCGATGCCATACCAGGCAGGCAGCGTATGGCGCGACTGCGCCCAGCCGAACACCCAGGGAATGGCCCGGATCGATGACAGCGAACGATCAGCCTTCTTGCGGTGCGACGGACGGCTGCCGATATTCAACAGGCCGATTTCGGTGACCGGGGTGCTTTCATAGAAATAATCGATGAAGCCTGACATCCCGATCAGCGCCCGGTAAGCGATCTCGCCTGCCGCTGCGATATCGCGCATCCAGTCGAGATAATCCTGCGGATAGCGCACCTCGCTGGAGGCGAGTGCAGTGGCGCTGGCTTTGAGCAGGCCAGTCACGCCCATGCCGATTTCGTAAGTGGCGGTCTCGGGCTTGCTGTACTTGTAATATAGCATCTCACCCTGCTCGGTGAACTTGATCTCGCCATTCACCGTGCCCGGCGGCTGCGACAGGATGGCGTCATGGGTGGGGCCGCCGCCGCGTCCGACCGTGCCGCCGCGTCCGTGGAACAAGCGGCACTCGACACCGTAATGCTGGGTCAGCGCAATGATGGATAACTGGGCCTGGTACAGATTCCAGTTCGACGCCAGAATGCCGCCGTCCTTGCATGAGTCCGAGTAACCCAGCATGACTTCCTGGTGGTTGCCATTGGCGGCAACCAGCGCACGGTAGACCTTGTTCGACAGCAACTGGTCGAGAATGGATTCGCTGTGCTGCAGGTCTTCCACCGTCTCGAACAGCGGCGCGACCTGAATACGACAGTGCCAGTTGCGCCCGTTATGACCACACAGGCCAACCAGCCTCGCCAGCAGCATCACCTCCATCACATGCGACGCGCTGTGCGTCATCGAGATCACATAGGTGCCAAAGACTTCATCGCCTACCTCGGCCTGCAGCTTGGCCATGCGCCGGAACACCGCAACCGTTTCACGGGCTTCGTCGCCCAGTGCGTCGTCATTCACGCTTATCGGATCGATGTGGCCGATCCAGGCAGCCAGCCGCTTCAGCCGTTCGGGTTCGGAAGCGCCGGCATAATCGAAATCATGGTCGATCTGATGCAGCACTTCGGTGACCGCGCGCGTATGCACCGTCGATTCCTGGCGGACATCCAGCTGCAGCAGATGAAAACCAAAGCTTTCGACCAGGCGAATCAGGGCCTGCAGGTCCTGCATGGCGACAATACGATCACCATGGCTGATCAGCGAGTCGCGCAGCAGATACAGGTCGTCGAGGAACGCGGGGGCATTTTCATACGCCAGGTGTGACTCAAAACTCGGGACATCGGCCAGACACTGGTGAACGTAGGACAGGTTGGCATCCAGTCGCGCCAGCATGATCGCCGCCATGCGCCGATAGGGCTCGCGGCTGTATATCTGCACGGCGGTTCCGCGAAACACCTGCTCGCCAAATTCGGCCTCGTATTCGGACAGGCGTTCCATGAAAGGGGCTGACGGAGTGCACCAGCCGCTGCTGTGCGTCAGGGTCTGCCGCAACTCCAGCACGCGCAGGCGGTATTCATCGAGCGCTGCCTGCATCTGGGTATGCACCGTCCACTCGGTGACATCCGCCGTCACGAATGGATTGCCATCGCGGTCGCCGCCGATCCACGAACCAAAACGGATAAAGCTCGGCACCTTGACCGGCGCCACGCCGTCAGCGTTCACGCCAAAATGCTTGCGCAGCGCTTTTTCGAAAAACAAATACGCCCTCGGCACGGCCTCGAACAGGCTTTCACGCACGTAATACAAGCCATTGCGCACCTCGTCGTGCACCTCGAGCTTGGCCGAGCGCAGCTCATCGGTACGCCAGATCACCTGAATTTCCGCGGCCAGCTGGGTTTCCAGTTCGCGCTGGTCATTCACGCCCAAAGTGGAGCTATACAACTGATCGCACAGCAAAAACACGCGGCGCATACCTTCCATCACCGCGCGGCGGCGCGCTTCGGTGGGATGTGCGGTAAACACCGGTGCATAGTGCAGACGGTCGACCATGCCCTGCAAGGTATTCGCCGACATACCCTGTGCCTTGAGGTCGGCCAGGGTGCGGTCAAACGACCCTTCCCACAAGGTCATGCCATGCGACAGCATGCAACGGCGGTTGCGATGCGCAAAGCTTTCTTCCGCCACATTGACCAGCTTGAAATAACTGGAAAACGCACGCACCACCAGCTCGACCTTGTCGGCCGGCATGGCATCGATCATGGTCATCAATTCAGTGCGACGTGCTTGATCTTCCTGCTGTTGCAGTTCGGCAAAACCGCGCCGCAGGGTTTCCACAGCTTCGAACACGTCTTCGCCAGCAAACTGCAGCACCACTTGACCAAGCAGGGTGCCCAGCAGTTTGACCTGCGCACGCAGGTCATCGTCAGTCAGGAGATTTTCGGGAGCATTCATGGCAAGAAATCAAAGCCCGGATAGCCGGGTTTAAGTGCAGCAAAGCCAGCTATTTTCGCATATTCAGCACATATCACCCAACCGCACGCCGCGCGTTGCGGAACATCCGCAGCCAGGGCGCTGCACCGGCCATGCCATCCGGCCGCCACGACAGTTGTGCGGCACGGAATACGCGCTCGGGATGCGGCATCAAAATACTGAAGCGGCCATCCGCGGTGGTGAAGCCCGTCAGCCCCCCGGCCGAGCCGTTGGGGTTGAGCGGATAGGTTTCGGTTGGCGCGCCATGATGATCGACATAGCGCAGCGTGGACAGGGCCAGCCCTGCATGCGCTGCATCACGGAAAACAACCCGGCCTTCACCATGCGACACCGCAATCGGCATGACCGAGCCGGCCATGTCAGCGAAGAACATCGAGGGGGAGGCCTGCACCTCAACCAGCGAGAAACGGGCTTCAAACTGTTCGGACACGTTGCGTTCAAAGCGCGGCCAGGCATCCGCCCCCGGAATCAGGTCATGCAACTGGCTCATCATCTGGCAACCGTTGCACACGCCCAGGGCAAAGGTGTCGGCACGGCCAAAGAAGGCCGCAAACTGGTCACGTGCGCGCGGATTGAACAGGATCGACTTGGCCCAGCCCCCGCCAGCGCCCAGCACGTCGCCGTAGCTGAAGCCGCCACATGCAGCCAGGCCGGTGAAGTCGCCCAGATTGACCCGTCCCGAGAGGATGTCGCTCATGTGCACATCCACCGCTGCAAAGCCCGCCGCATCGAATGCCGCCGCCATTTCAACCTGGCCGTTGACCCCCTGCTCACGCAGCACCGCGACACGCGGACGCTTGCCGCTGGCAACCAGGGGCGCCGCGACATCCTCTTGGGCATCGAAGCTCAGGGCATAGTGCAGGCCCGGATCGGCGGCATCGGCATGGCTGGCAAACTCCTGTTCGGCACAGGCAGGATTGTCGCGCAGCTTCGCCATTTCGTAGCTGGTACGCGCCCACGCACGTTGCAGATCGATGCGCGCTTCATCCAGCACCACTTTGTCCTCGCGCAGCACACGCACGCGATCCAGTGTATTGACCTGGCCTATGACGTAAAACTCGCCGCGCAGATCGGCATCGATGAAGGCCTGCATCACGGCCTGCGTGTCGCTGCGCCGAACCTGCAGCACCGCACCAGCTTCTTCATTGAACAGCACATTGAAAACGCGCGTGGAATAACCGGATTCATCCAGTTTTCCAGGTTCCGGCAGTCCTTCATTCTCGACTTCGTGGCGAATCTGGCCGAGGCACAATTCGTCCATGTCCAGATCCATCCCGCAATGGCCGGCAAACGCCATTTCACACAATGCAGCGAACAGCCCGCCATCGGACCGGTCGTGATAAGCCAGCAGTTTGCCGTCTGCATTCAGGGCCTGCACGGTGTCGAAAAATGCGCTCAGTGCCGCAGCGGCAGGTGCGTCCGGGCAGCGGTCGCCCACCTGCTTGTAGGCCTGGGCAAAACTCGAACCGCCCAGGCGGTTCCTGCCCAGACCCAGGTCGATCAGGATGAGGTCGGTGTCGCCGACATCGGGCCGCAACTGCGGCGTGAGGTGTGCAGTCGCATCCGGCGTGTTGGCAAAGGCCGAGATCACCAGTGAAATCGGCGAGGTCACCGATTTCTTTTCACCATCGGCATCCCACACGGTTTTCATGCTCATCGAGTCCTTGCCGACCGGGATGGAAACCCCCAGCGCCTGACAATAATCCGAGACGGCGGCCACAGTGTCGAACAGTGCGGCATCTTCGCCGGGGTGCCCGGCCGGCGCCATCCAGTTGGCCGACAACTTCACCTGTGTGAGGCCATCCACCCGTGCTGCCGCCAGATTGGTGATCGCCTCGACAACCGCCATGCGGCCCGATGCCGCTGCATTAACCAGGGCCAGCGGCGCTTTCTCGCCGATGGAAAACACTTCGCCGTGCGTCGTTTGATAACCGGCCAGCGTAATCGCGCAGTCCGCAACCGGAACCTGCCACGGCCCCACGCACTGGTCGCGCGCAGTCAGGCCGCCGACCGTACGGTCGCCGATGGAAATCAGGAACATCTTCGAGGCCACACCCGGAATCGCCAGCACACGATAGACCGCCTCCTTCAGGTCGATCCCCTGCAGCGCCAGCGGCGCCGGTACAGACGCCTGATGCGCCACATCGCGCGTCATCTTGGGCGGTTTGCCCAGAATCACGTCAAGGCTCACATCGACCGGCGCATTCTGGTAATGGCTGTCGGTCACCAGCAGGTGGTTGTCTTCGATGGCCTCGCCCAGCACGGCGAACGGACAGCGCTCGCGTTCGCAGATCGCACGGAATTCGCCGATGCGATCCGGCGGAATCGCCAGCACGTAGCGCTCCTGCGCTTCGTTGCACCAGATTTCGCGCGGCGACATGCCGGATTCCTCCGACGGCGCAGCACGCAATTCGAAGCGCCCGCCTTTGCCGCCGCCATGCACCAGTTCGGGCAGCGCATTCGACAGGCCGCCCGCACCGACATCGTGGATCGACAGAATCGGATTGGCCTCGCCCAGCTGCCAGCAGCGGTCGATCACTTCCTGCGCACGCCGTTCCATTTCCGGATTGCCGCGCTGCACCGAATCGAAATCCAGATCGGCCGCATTGGAACCCGTGTCCATCGACGACGCTGCGCCGCCGCCGAGACCAATCAGCATGCCCGGGCCGCCCAGTTGAATCAGCAGCGTGCCAACAGGCAGCATTTTCTTGTGCACGTGATCGTCGCGGATACTGCCGACGCCACCCGCCAGCATGATCGGCTTGTGGTAGCCGCGCCGCTGTCCGGACACGGTTTCCTCAAAGGTACGGAAATAGCCCGCCAGGTTGGGACGTCCGAATTCGTTGTTGAACGCCGCCGCACCGATCGGGCCTTCGAGCATGATCGCAAGCGGGGTGACGATGCGCCCGGGCTTGCCGTAGGCATCCGTTTCCCATGGCTGGATGTAGCCTGGAATATTCAGGTTCGACACTGAAAATCCGCCCAGGCCGGCCTTGGGCTTGGAGCCGGTTCCAGTTGCGCCTTCATCGCGGATTTCGCCACCACTGCCGGTGGCCGCACCAGGAAACGGCGAAATCGCCGTCGGGTGGTTATGGGTTTCCACCTTCATCAGCACATGGGTGAGCTCGCTGCTGTAGGCATAGCTGCCGTCTGCACGCGGGTAGAAGCGGTCGATCTGTGCCCCTTCGATAACCGAGGAGTTGTCCGAATATGCCACCACCGTGCCTTCGGGATGGGCCGCGTGGGTATCGCGGATCATGCCGAACAGCGACTTGTCCTGCGCCGCGCCATCGATCACCCAGGACGCGTTGAAAATCTTGTGGCGGCAATGCTCGGAGTTGGCCTGGGCGAACATCATCAGTTCGACGTCAGTCGGGTTGCGGCCCATGCGCGTGAAATTGTCGACCAGGTAATCGAGTTCATCGTCCGACAGTGCCAGGCCGAGGCTGCGGTTGGCCGCTGCCAGCGCAGCGCGGCCGCCTGCCAGCACATCGACCGAGGTCAATTCACGCGGCGGCACATGCTGGAACAGCGCCGCTGCACCAGCCAGCGACTCCATCACGGTTTCAGTCATGCGGTCATGCAGCAATGGCAACACCACTGACAAAGCCTGCCCCGACAATGCAGCGCCCTGCGGGTCGCAGACACGGTACGCCACCCCGCGCTCGATCCGACGCAACACAGAAATACCGCTGTTCCTGAGAATGTCCGTCGCCTTGGATGACCACGGCGAAATCGTGCCCGGGCGCGGCGTGACGACAAGCTGCACCTCGTTTGCTGCAGGGTGGTCAGCCGGCGAGCCATAAGCCAGCGTCCTGGCGAGTTGCTGTTCGGCCGCTGCATCCAGTTCGCCCTCCAGTTCCAGGAAATGCCAGTAACGCGCGGCCAATTCGCCCAGGGAAACTCCGAGACGAGCGGCTTCCTGGCGAATTTTGTCGAGTCGGAAGGAAGACAGTGCGGCACTGCCGGGGAGCGATACGATGGAAGACATGTGCGTCTTTGCAAACAGGCAAAGACGCTATTTTAGCCGATCAGGGCGTCCCACCGCGCTAGCTTGTCGAGCTGGTTTGTTGGCGCAACCGGGCCTGTTTCCGCCAGGCCTCAAGACAGTCCAGACCGCAAAAATGATGGACGTAGTCCTGAGCATCTGCCTGTTTTACTGAATCGGCCGGTATTTCCTGCAGACAGACTTCACAACTCACGACCGTGCAGCCCTCCTCGTCGGAACACTGAGCCACGGGCGCGCCTGCCGATGTGTGATTACGGGTATCCATACGGCACCCCTCTAAACATCCGGACTTTTTCAGGATAGCTCACCCAACAGGGCTTGCAAGCCACCACCCCAAGTCAGTCGCAACAAAACCGCGCCAGGGATAAGATGCTCGCAGCGCCCCAACGATTGATGACCCTGACCCCATGCTGACCACACCGTTTTCATTCGTCTCTCCGCCGCTATTCATGGCCGCCGACATCCGTGCCAGCGAACTGGCATGGGCGAAGGCGCATCCCCACGACGCCTTGATGGAAAAGGCCGGCGCGGCGGCGGCTGAACTGGCTGGCACCCTGGCCAGCGAATCGGGCGAACCCGTCCTGATCCTGGCAGGGCCGGGGAACAATGGTGGCGACGCACTGGTCGCCGCACGCCACCTTTCGACACAGGGATTTCGCATCACCGTTGTGAGCCGTGCCGACCCTGCCCGCTTGCCTGCAGATGCCGCACACGCCCGGGCAGCCTGGCTTCAAGGTGGTGGGGCCATCCTGGCCGATATCCCCTCGTCGCAGCGATACAGTCTGGTGATCGACGGCCTGTTCGGAGTGGGCCTGACACGCGATATCACTGGCGATGACGCACGCTGGATTGCGCAGGCCAATGACCTGGCCTGCCCCAGGCTGGCGCTCGATGTGCCAAGCGGCCTCGACAGCGACAGAGGGCGGATTCGGGGGTGTGCGCTGCGCGCCGACCACACGCTGACCTTTCTTGGACTCAAGCCTGGCCTGCTCACCGGGGAAGGCCCCGACCATGCCGGTGAATTGCATCTCGATACATTGGGCGTCACGCCGATGACCCGCCCCATAGCACCCGGCATCGCCCTGACGCAACTGGAAAACCGCCATCGCCTGCCACCACGGGTACACAACAGTCACAAGGGCACGTATGGTCATATCGGCATAATCGGCGGCAGTCACGGCATGGTGGGCGCCTGCCTGATCGCTGGGCGCGCAGCCTTGCAACAGGGCGCGGGCAGCGTCACCCTGGGCACGCTGGATGATCGCATCGTGGTCGATTATGCTGAACCGCGACTGATGTTTGCCGTGCCGGAGCGTCTGTTGAGCATGCCCCTCAGCGTGCTGGCGATCGGCCCCGGGCTGGGGCAAAGCCCGCGTGCCCATGCGCTGCTGGAAACCGCGCTGGCCTTCTCCTGCCCGCTGGTACTGGATGCCGACGCGCTCAACCTGCTGGCCAGCGATCCCGAACTGGCCAAGCAAGCAGCCCACCGCCCGTATCCCACCCTGCTCACCCCCCACCCCGGCGAGGCAGGACGCCTGTTTGGCGTGGCGGCTACCGACATTCAGGCAAACCGCATCGAGGCTGCCCGCAACCTGAGCCTGCGCTATCGTGCAGATATCGCATTGAAAGGCGCGGGAACGGTCATCGCCCACCCGGATGGACGCTATGCCATCAACACCAGCGGTGGACCCTGGCTCGCCCAGGCCGGTTCGGGCGACCGTCTCACCGGCCTGGTGGCCGCCTTGCTGGGGCTGGGCATGGAACCAGCAGATGCCCTGGAAGCAGCGGTCTGGCTGCACGGCACCTCAGCCTGATCCTGGGCACAGGATGCCACCTGAGCGACACCGCGCCATTAAAGGAACGGGCTTTCGTGCCGATACTCAATCTATAACCCGCTTTCCAAAAAAATCGGATAACCGACTCAATCCATGACACAGCATTCACCGCACCTTGGGATAGGTGCCCGGATCGGGACAGGGTTTGTGGTGGTGCTCGCCCTGATGGTTGCGCTCAGTGCAATCGGCTTGCGTTATGTGGCCGAAGCCAACCAGCATCTGAAGGACATCACCCAGAACAACAACGTCAAGATCGAACTCGCTACCGAGATGCACAGTGCGCTGCGCGAGCGCGCGATCGCCATGCACACCCTCCCCAGCATCTCCGACCCCTTCGACAAGGATGCCGAGATCCAGCGCGCCAATGCGCAAGCCACGCGCTATGCCAAGGCACGGGCGCGCCTGGAGAGCATGCCGCTGAATCAGGAAGAACACGAAATTCTGGCCAGAATCTTCAACATGACCCACGAAGCGGGGTCTGAAGTGCAGGCGATCATGGAGATGTCCACCTTCAACGACAACCCGACAGAGGTTTTCGAATTCATACGCGATGTGGCCATGCCACGACAACGTCTCATCGCCGAACAGGTTGACATTCTGCTAACGCTGCAGCGCAAGCAGACCGCCCAGGCTGTGCAGACTGCCGAGCAGTCCTATGCGCACGTGCGCGACCTGATGCTGGGGCTGGGAACAGCGGCATTGTTGATCGGAATCATGATTGCCGGATTTGTCAGCCAGCGGGTGGCGCGCCAGGCCGGGCAACTCGAAACCCAGGCCATGTACGATTTGCTGACCGGGTTGCCCAACCGCTCGCTGTTGCATGACCGGCTCAATCATGCAATCGAGCTATCCAAACGTAAACCCACCTCATTTGGTCTGATCCTGATGGACCTGGACCGTTTCAAGGAAATCAACGACACCCTGGGCCATGACGTGGGCGATGAAGTGCTGCGTGAAGTGGGGCGCCGGTTGAAAGCAACGATACGCGCCGAGGATACGGTGGCACGTTTGGGTGGAGACGAGTATGTCCTGCTGATAGACGATCTGGAGCCACAAGGCGCCACATTGATCGCAAACAAGATTCTCGCCTCCCTCGACCGGCCCTTCTTCTGGCAAAACCAGAGTATCGACCTTGGCGCGAGTCTGGGATGCTCGTTTTATCCTTCCCAGTGCGGCGATGCCAGCGGCCTGCTGCGATGCGCCGACATCGCGATGTATGTCGCAAAGCGTTCCGGACAGGGTTACGCGCTCTATTCCCCGGACCAGGAAGTCACCAGTCGTGACGATCTTTCACTCAAGAGCGAACTGCGCGAAGCCATCCAGAAAGATCAGCTATGCCTGCATTACCAGCCACAAATCGACCATCGGACTCAGCGTATTGTGGGGCTGGAAGCGCTGGTGCGCTGGCAGCATCCGCAACGTGGCTTCCTGGCGCCCGATACCTTCATCCCTCAGGCTGAAGAGGCGGGCCTGATTGGCCCGCTCACCCTCTGGGTACTCAAGTCAGCCCTGGCCCGGCAGGCTTCCTTGCAGCAACAGGGGCTTCTGCTGAACATGGCGGTCAATCTCTCCGCACGGAATCTGCATGACCTGGAATTGCCCGCCAGTGTCCTCAGACTGCTCAGGGAAAGCGGTGTCGACCCGAAATACCTCACCCTCGAAATTACCGAGAGCGCAGTCATGTCCAACCCGAGCGATGGCCTTGCCATCCTCTCTGAACTCGACCGCATGGGGGTAAAACTTGCGATCGATGATTTTGGTACCGGCTATTCCTCGCTCGCCTATCTCAAGCGCCTGCCGGTCGACGAACTCAAAATCGACAAATCCCTGGTGACGGACATGGAAGTGAACGAGAACGACGCCGTGATCGTACGCTCCACCATCGACCTGGCCCATAACCTGGGGCTCAAGGTCACCGCCGAAGGGGTGGAAACGCAGGACGTCTGGGACACCCTGAGCATCCTCGGATGCGACCAGTCACAGGGCTACTTCATGGGCAGCCCCATGTCGGAGGAAAAACTGGATGCCTGGCTGGGTGAATTGGTCCCCCCATCGAGGTCGAAGCGGGCGCTTCACGTTATGTAAAGCACCCGCGTCTCAGCAGATGCGATTTTTCAGGTAGGCGCCAAACTCTTCCTGGACCTCGGCATGCTTCAGCGCATATTCCACCGTCGCCTGCAGATAACCCAGCTTGCTGCCACAATCGTAGCGCACCCCGTCAAACGCATACGCCAGCACCTGCTGTTCGATCAGCAATGCGGCAATCGCATCGGTAAGTTGCAGTTCGCCGCCCGCGCCGGGTTTGAGGTTCTGGATATGGTGGAAAATACGCGGCGTCAGGATGTAGCGGCCCACCACACCCAGCGTGGAGGGCGCTTCTTCAGGTTTGGGTTTTTCGACGATGGCATTCACTCGTGACACCCGTTCTTCCAGCGACGTGGCATCGACAATGCCGTAAGACGCCGTTTCCTGTGGAGCAACCTGCTGCACGCCAAGCACCGAGCATTGGTAAAAGTCGTATTGATCGACCATCTGCTTCATCACCGGTGGCGTGCCATCGATCAGGTCGTCAGCGAGGATGACCGCAAAAGGTTCGTTGCCGACCACTGGCTGCGCGCACAGCACGGCATGACCCAATCCGAGTGCTTCAGCCTGACGGATATAGATGAAATTGACGCCGGCCGGCCGGATCGACTGCACCCGTTCCAGCACGCGATTCTTGCCGCGCGCAGCCAGTTCGGTTTCCAGTTCGTAGGCTTTGTCGAAATGATCTTCGACCGTACGCTTGGTACGGCTGCTGATGAAAATGATGTCGGTGATGCCCGCATCCATCGCTTCTTCAACCGCATACTGGATCAGCGGCTTGTCGACGATGGGAAGCATTTCCTTGGGGCTGGCCTTGGTCGCGGGCAGAAAACGGGTGCCCAGGCCGGCGACCGGGAATACGGCTTTTTTTACTTTTTGCATGTCTCTTCCTGAAATCCTTTGGTTTACAAATCCAGACGGTGTTGCGCATTATTGTTATCCGGCGCCAGCAAAGCCAATAGACCGGCTTCGTCGAGGATGCTCACGCCGAGTTCCTGGGCTTTGGTCAGCTTGCTGCCGGCTTCTTCGCCCGCCACCACATAAGCGGTTTTTTTCGATACCGACCCGGCCACCTTGCCGCCGGCGGCTTCGATCATCTCCTTGGCGGATTCGCGTGTCAGCGTCGGCAAGGTGCCGGTCAGCACCAGCGTCTGACCCGTAAGGATACCAGCCGATTGCGACATTCCGGCGAACTCCGGCCAGTGCACTCCGGCCGCCCGCAGCGAATTCACCACGTCGAGGTTATGCGGCTCGGCAAAAAACTGGGTGATGGACTGCGCGACGATCGGCCCGACATCACGTACGGCCAGCAGATCAACCTCCGCTGCAGAAATCAGTTTGTCCAGCGAGCCGAAATGCCGTGCCAGATCCTTGGCCGTAGTTTCACCGACATTGCGGATGCCCAGCGCGAAAATGAATCGTGCCAGTGTGGTCGCCTTGCTCGCCTCGATTGCTGCAAGCAGGTTGGCCGCCGACTTTTCAGCCATGCGATCCAGTCCGGCAAGTGTCACCAGATCCAGTCCATAGACATCGGCGGGCGTGTGCACCAGGCCTCGCTCGACCAGCTGGTCGACCAGCTTGTCACCCAGACCCTCGATATCCATCGCGCGCCGGCCAGCGAAGTGAAGCAGGGCCTGCTTGCGCTGGGCCGGGCACACCAGGCCGCCGGTGCAGCGGACCGCAGCCTCGCCCTCCAGACGTACCACGTGCGAGCCGCACTCCGGGCACACCGGATAAATTTCCAGGATATTGAAGCGGGGCGGCTCGGGATCGGGGCGCCGTTCGATCACCGCCGCGACCACCTCGGGGATGACATCGCCAGCGCGCCGCACGATCACGGTGTCGCCCACCCGCACATCCTTGCGGTCGATTTCATCCTGATTGTGCAAGGTGGCATTGGTAACGGTGACGCCACCCACGAACACCGGTGCCAGCCGTGCCACCGGGGTGAGCGCGCCGGTGCGCCCCACCTGGACCTCGATGCCGAGCACCGTGGTGAGCTGCTCCTGTGCCGGATATTTGTGCGCTACCGCCCAGCGCGGTTCACGTGTCAGAAACCCCAGTTCACGCTGCAGGTCGTAGGCATTGACCTTGTACACCACGCCATCGATGTCGAACGGAAGACTGTCGCGCCGCGCCGCGATGTCATCGTGAAAGGCAACCAGCACGGCAGCACCTGATCCGATGATGCGCTCGCTGCACACCGGGATACTCATGCCGGCAAGCGCGTCAAGCGTGGCGCCATGCGTGCGGGGTGCATCCTTCCAGCCCTGCACATCGCCCAGGCCATACGCAAAAAATGACAAAGGCCGTTGCGCTGCCATGGCCGGATCAAGCTGGCGGATACTGCCCGCCGCGCCATTGCGCGGATTGACCAGGGTGAGCTTGCCGGCTTCACGCTGTCTGGCGTTGTAACGCTCGAAATCATCGCGCCGCATGAAGACTTCGCCGCGCACTTCCAGAACAGCAGGCGGCGCTTCAGTCTGCAGACGCAAGGGAATGCAATGCAGCGTGCGGATATTCTGGGTAACGTCCTCGCCGGTTTCACCGTCACCCCGTGTGGCCGCCTGTACCAGCAGGCCATGTTCATAACGCAGATTGATCGCCAGGCCATCGAATTTCAGTTCAGCCGCATATTCGACCAGCGGATCGGCTTCAGACAGACCCAACTCCTTGCGCACCCGCACATCAAAAGCCTGCGCGCCACTGGCTTCGGTATCCGTTTCGGTGCGAATCGACAGCATTGGCACGGCATGACGCACCTGCGCAAATCCATCAAGCGGTTTGCCGCCTACACGCTGGGTCGGTGAGTCCGGGGTGATGAGTTCGGGATATTCGGTCTCAAGCGCCTGCAGCTCGCGGAACAGCCAGTCGTATTCCGCATCGGGAATCGTCGGCTGGTCGAGTACGTAGTACGCATAATTGTGCTGCTCGATTTCCCGGCGCAGCGCGGTTGCGCGCGCCAGGACGTCGGCTGAGGCCATCAGGAAAACAGACGCAGTGCCCGCCTCGACCCGGACGGTACGCCGCGTGCATCCATGCGCTCATAGATGTGCATGAGTTGGGTGCGGATTTTTTCGATGCCGGTGTCGGTCAACGGGCGCAGGTTGTCGTCCACCAGAATTCCGCCGACTTCATTGGCCAGCTTGCGGCCGAAACCCACCATGCCATCGAATACTTTCAGTCCATCCGGTACACGCGGCACATCGAACTGCAGCGTCACCCCCTGCGAGGCCTGCCCCTCGACAACGGTCGGGCTGAAGGGTTCGGCGTCATGGTTGCACAGCGCATAGAGCGGTTCGCCGCGGCTGTCGAGCAACTGGAACACGCCGTCCACGCCCAGCACCATGCCATTGCCTTCGGCCTCGCGCACGATGCGGGTCAGGTTCACCGCCCCCTCGCCGCGCGCCACCACATTCAAGCCAATCAGTACATCGACATCGACACAGAAACGGTCGATGGATTGCGCACGCTCCTGCGCATCGGCGACGTCATCACAAGCCACCTGCAGGCCATGGGCACGCGCCGCAGTCTGCAGCGAGTTGCACAATGCGAACAGCTGGTCTCCCAGAACAGCGCCATTTCGATCGGCCAGCTGCAGGGTCACGACTATTTGCTGATAGTGTGCGTCACGCCACGGCTGGACCTCTTCCCATTCGCTTGCATCCACCGGCAATCCGGCCCAGCGCACGGTCTTGCCCAGCGTACGCGCATGGTTGTAGGTATCGGCAAACACACTGGCGGGGATGCCTTCTCCGCCGATACGAACCCGATATTCGATCAGTTCATCATAGGGTGCCGGCGATGCCGCCACTGACGGAGCATGCGAATGCGTCGAAGAAGCCGGAACGGGAGGCGCTTCAGGATGGGAAACAGGGGCTTTGTCTTCCAGGTCGGCAGGTACCTCATCAGGCTGGATATCTGCATCCATGCGCACATGCGGCTCCCCGCTTGCGCCAGCCTCATCATCGCCGAAGGCCGGTTCACGTAATGCAGGCTCCACCCGGTTGTACGTTTCGCGCGGGACCACGCCCGATTCCATCAAGGCATCGCCCATGGGCGCCTGAAAAGCCGCATCGGCCTGCTTGCGGAAACGGCGCTCCTGAGTCCAGTTGAACACCAGAACCGCCACGACGACAGCCACGCCTATCACCAGCAACCAGATCTGCAAATCACTCATTCATTTTTCCCGACTGCACGGAGTGGGCCGCCACCACCCGGACGAACCATTCGTCCGGTGCGATCATGCCCAGTTCATTGCGTGCCCGCTCTTCGATGGCGTCACGCCCCTGCTTGAGGTCGCCGAGTTCGGCCAGCAAGCCTGCATTGCGCATTTGCAGACGCTGGTTCAGCGCCTGCTGAGTCTTGATTGTGTGCGTGCGTTCACGCACCTTCAACCAGCCGCCCTCTCCCAGCCATAACGGATATTGCAGCAAGATCACCGCGGCAGCCAGCGCCCAGGTCAAACCCTGGCTGCGGATGCGTGCGCCCAGCCTGAATACGCTGGAGTCAGCCGCGCTGGCGGAAGGCATCGCGTCCGGGATAGCTTGCCGTGTCACCGAGTTCTTCTTCGATACGCAGCAGTTGATTGTATTTTGCCATGCGGTCGGAACGCGACAGCGAGCCGGTCTTGATCTGGCGCGCGTTGGTGGCGACCGACAGGTCGGCAATCGTAGTGTCCTCGGTCTCGCCCGAACGGTGCGAAATCACCGAGGTGTAGCCGGCCTGCTTGGCCATCTCGATGGCCTGGAAGGTTTCCGACAACGTGCCGATCTGGTTGACCTTGATCAGGATCGAGTTGGCAATGCCCTTCTCGATGCCTTCCTTGAGAATTTTGGTGTTGGTGACAAACAGATCGTCGCCCACCAGTTGCACGCGGGTACCGAGCTTGTCAGTGAGGATTTTCCAGCCCTCCCAGTCGCCTTCGGCCATGGCGTCTTCGATGCTGATGATGGGGTACTTGTCGCACCAGGCAACCAGGTAATCCGTAAGTTGGGCTGAGGTCAGCTTGAGTCCTTCCGATTCAAGGTGATACAGGCCATCCTTGTGGAACTCCGATGCGGCGCAATCCACGCCGATCGCCACGTCGATACCAGGCTGCAGGCCAGCTGCTTCAATCGCCTGCACAATCAGTTTCAGCGCGGCTTCGTGCGATTCCAGATTGGGGGCAAAGCCGCCTTCGTCGCCAACGGTCGTCGCCATGCCGGCTTTGTCGAGCAGTTTCTTCAGTGCATGAAACACTTCGGCACCGTAGCGCAGCGCTTCGCGGAAGCTCGGTGCACCGACCGGACTCACCATGAATTCCTGCATGTCGATGTTGTTGTTGGCGTGCTCGCCGCCGTTGATGATGTTCATCATCGGCACTGGCAAGGCCATCGGCGCGGCGCCGCCGAGGTAGCGGTACAACGGCAGCCCGGCCTGCTCGGCGGCCGCGCGCGCGCAGGCCATCGACACGGCCAACAGGGCGTTGGCGCCGAGGCGCGACTTGT
>JANJUT010000110.1 GCA_024710445.1 Thiobacillus sp. | reverse complement strand
GCCGCAGCCGCTGCCCTGGCTGAATTTGAAATCGCGCGTTTTATCGGTGGTCAGGCCGGACAGCTCCAGCAATTCGTCAGACGGCGTTGCCGGCGTGGCGCATTGCGGGCAATTCATCCGCAGCAGACGCTGCGCGACGATGCCGTTCAGCGCCGAGACAAAGCTGTAGGGATCGACTCCCATGTGGATGAAGCGGCCGATGACGTCGAACACGTTGTTGGCGTGCACGGTGGTGAACACCAGGTGGCCGGTGAGCGCCGACTGCACCGCGATCTGCGCGGTATCGGCGTCACGGATTTCGCCGACCATGATCTTGTCCGGGTCGTGGCGCAGAATCGAGCGCAGGCCACGGGCGAAGGTGAGCCCCTTCTTTTCGTTGACCGGAATCTGCAGCACGCCCGGCAACTGGTATTCCACCGGATCTTCGATGGTGATGATCTTGTCGCGGCCGTGATTGATTTCGGAAATCGCCGCGTACAGCGTGGTGGTCTTGCCGGAGCCGGTCGGCCCGGTCACCAGCAGCATGCCGTAGGGCTCGGCCGCCAGCTTGCGGATGCGCGCCAGCGTGGCGCCGGCGTAGCCGAGTCCTTCGAGCGTGAGGCCGGAGAGTTCTTCCGACAGCGCCTGGCGGTCGAGGATACGCAGCACCGCATCCTCGCCAAACACGCTCGGCATGATCGATACCCGTACATCCACTTCGCGCCCCTGCATCGCCACCTTGAAGCGGCCGTCCTGCGGCACCCGGCGTTCGGCGATATCGAGTTCGGCCATCACCTTGATGCGCGATACGGCCTGTTCGGCCACTTCCACGCCCGGGACCTGGGCTACGTTCGACAGCACGCCGTCAATGCGGTATTTCACCGTCAGTCCACGCGGATCGGTTTCCAGATGGATGTCGGAGGCGCCTGCTTTCAGCGCGTCGTAGAGTGTCGAGCGCACCAGCCGCACCACCGGGCTGGTGTCTTCGGCAATGCTGGCGAACGACAGGGCCTCGGCGCCGGAATCCTGCGCGGCCTGCACGCCGCCGCCCATGCCTTCCATGGCGCGCAGGCCTTCTTCATGACGGGCCAGCAGGGCGGACAGGTCGGCAAAATGCGCGAGCCCTGTTTTAAATGGCGCACCCAACACATGGGCGGCGTAGGCGCGCGTGGCGCTGTCCCAGGGGTCGGTCAGCAGCAGCCACAATTGCCCATCGGCATCGCGCGCGGCCAGGCAATGGCGGCGCGCGCATTCGTTGAACGGCAGTTTGCCAAAGTCGACGTTCAGTGCATTCAGGGCTGCCATGTCGAACGCGGGCAAATGGCTGTGCGCGGCCAGCAAATTCAGTGTGGCATCGGCATCCAGACCAAACTTTTCCTGCACCCGCAACATCACCGACTGGCTCGCCGCGCGCGCTTCCTGACGCAGACTGGTCAGGGCGTCGGAGGTGAGGACAGGGTGGGGCGCGTTCATTGTATCGATCCGGCCAGTTCAAAAATCGGCATATACAGCAGCACCACGATCAAGCCGATCGTCAGGCCGATGAACACCATCAACAGCGGCTCGAACAGGCGGGTGAACCAGTCCACCCAGCGCGCCATTTCCTCGTCGTGGAAAATGGCGATGCGTTCCATCATCTCGCCCATGCGGCCGCTTTTTTCACCCACGCGCAGCAGCCGGGCGGCCACTGGTGTGGTCAGTTCGCCGCGTTCAAACGCAGCCGAAATGGTTTCGCCGCGGCGCATTGCTTCCATCGCCGTGGCCGCGCCGCTGCGCAGATGCGCAGAAAGCAGCCCCGACACCATGCCGAGCGCCGACACGATCGGAATGCCGCCCGTGAGCAGCATGCCCAGGCTGCGGTAAAAACGCGCCAGTTCAAACGTGCGCAAATGTTCGCCCACCGCCGGAGTGCGCCAGGCCAGCCGGGTGAGCGCAGCCCGGGTGGCCGGTTGTGACAGCGCCAGCGTCACACTGGCAATCAGTGCCACCGCACCCAGCAAAATCCACTTGCCATGCTGTTCGACGGCCTCGCCCCAGGCCAGCAGCATCTGCGACATCCAGGGCAGATCGCGGCCGGCATCGGCATACACCGCAGCAAAACGCGGTACCACATAGCCGAGCAGAAAACCGATCACCAGCGTGCCCACACCGATCAGCAACAGGGGATAAATCGAGGCCGACACCACCTTCTTCTTAACCGTATCGATCTGGTTCTGGTAACCCACATAGCGGGCGAGGGCAGGCGACAGATCGCCGGTGCTTTCCGCTGCGCGCACCGTGGCAGCATAAAGCGGGGGGAAGGCGTCGGCCTGGGCCGCCAGTGCCGCCGAAAAAGGCCGGCCTTCACGCATGGTGGCAAGCAGGCGTTCAATCAACTGGCGGGATTCGGTGCGGGTTTCTTTTTCGGCCAGGGTTTCCAGCGCCTCGCTCAACGTCAGGCCGGCATCCAGCAGGGCGATCAGTTCCTGGGTAAACAGCGATAGCGGAAAGCGGGCTTGCCGGGTGCCCAGCCAACTGCTGTGCTCGGCCGTAATCGAGAGCACCTGCGCGCCTTCGCGTTGCAGTCGCGCGGAAGCCTCGGCTTCGTCCAGTGCCTCCACAGTCAGCGCGGTAACGCCCACCCCCGGGCGCAAGGCTTTAACCCGGTAACGCATTACCAGTTGCCGATATCTGCATTGTCACCGCTGCCGCCCGCTGTCCCGTCGCGGCCCAGGGAATAGATATCCACCTCGCTGTGTTCGCCGGGAATCTTGTATTGATACGGCTTGCCCCAGGGGTCGTTCGGCACCGTTTTTTTGAGATAGGGACCATCCCATTTGGCTTCGTCTGCGGGCTTGACGTTCAGCGCCGCCAGGCCCTGCTCATTGCTGGGATAGTGACCGGTATCGATGCGGTACTGGTCAAGCGCCTTTTCCAGTGCGCCGATCTGTGCCTGCGCCACTTTCACTTCCGACTTGCCTACCTGGGCAAAATATTTGGGCGCCACATAGCCCGCCAGCAGGCCGAGAATCACCAGAACCACCAGCAGTTCGAGCAGGGTGAAACCACGTGACAGTGCGATCGAATCTGAAGAATGAGCAGTACGCATGGCGAGCTTCCAATCGGCTTGATTACAAATATGTGGCCATCATAAGAACCCAGTGTGACCAACGTATTAAGGATCTTTGTATGATCGTATCAAAGATCAGCCGGGCTGAGTGCCCCGTCAGGGCCGAATGGGCTGGTTCGAACCATGGCCTGGCCATGGCTGGCCAATACGGAAGGGGTATTCAATGGGCCTGGAAGCCGTTGGACGGGCGTGGATTGAGGCCTGAAATCGCAACCTTGCAGCCTGGTGCGCAACGTTGAGGCTGTTGCTCAATAGACGGATGTAGGCTGCATAATAGGCGTGTTGATGCTCACC